>JAYVIJ010000027.1:0-36550 GCA_043770315.1 Candidatus Altimarinota bacterium
TACTCCATCTTCACAAAATACCGTTGCTCAGTATAAGAAGTATATTGCATATCTCAAGCGACTTGCCCCTCTCTTTTCCCCTGAAGAACGAGATGCTATAGCATCATTAAGCCTTCAGCACTTTGAGGAACAAACCTTACCTGAAGAACAAAATATCTCATGATCTTCAGGTCTTATATTAGGATCGAGAGAATTTCTTCTTGCACATTTGTGACAAGCTGGATTTTTGCCAGAACAAGCGATTATCAAACTTCTTGATAGTAAGGCAATCGAATGAAATAGTAGTGTATCTCTCAGAGCAATGCTTTCGTTTCAGGGCATGATGAGTTATAAGAAAGCATTTGAGCAATTATCTCAAGAATGACTCCTTCTTCCTCATTCTGAAAAGCCAAATATTACCAATGACGATTCTGCTCTCTTTATCCGCGGATATTTCTCAGATGCTATCGAATTTCTTCGATGATACATAGATACGCCAGATGTATATGACTATATTAGAAAGACACATGGTGACGAGACTATGGCAGATATATCTCATGAACTTGATGGATTGGAAGATTGATTTCGAACGAGGATTTTATGACAAGAAAGTGGTGTATCGAGAGAAGCATGAGAACCTATAGAAGGTCGAAACCTATGATATAGAGTATTCCATGAGATGTATACCGCCCTTATCAGAAAATTACTAGAACTCGGCATCACCCCTGGGACTATCTCTCTTTCTTGAGTGGGATGATCGGAGTAAATAGAGAAAAATGATATCAAAATCGAGGATTTCCTATATTTCTTAATGCTTGTTTGGAGAAAGCAGAAGTTCTCTTTTTCATCCAACTTTTGATCGAACTCAGTCTATTCCGAGTCTTCTGAGTACTGCCTGGATCACTTCTATAAAAACTATGCGAGGTCTTTCTTTTGAGTTAAATCGATGTTTTTCTGCTAGAGTAAGCAGCATTTCTTTTTTATCATCATAAGTGAGTGTTGATCGCGCTATCAGCTCATCGACCACAACTACAATACGTTCTCGAATTTGATCAACAGTATTTTTTTGTACCATTTCAGGACGACCGATATCTCATAATAGGGGTATAATTCGACCTTGAATATACTCTATGAGAACATCACGAAAAAGTTGTGAAGTTTGATTCTCATTAAGTCACGATATCTTCGATACATTGAGGACATCAGGCATTTTCCTTAAAAACATATTCTATGATTTTTTATTAAAAATCCCAGCTTCCTGCCATATTTGAACTTTGAGTATAGTTAATCACGGTCGTCTCGAAGAAATTTCCTTTATCAGCATTGGGATCTTGGAGGCGATCGAGGTGTTTGTATGGATTCTTGATGGCGTCAGGATAGAGAGGCTCGACACCGAGCATGGAAAGACGTTGGTTTGCAAGCCACTTGGTATACTCTTCTGTTGTATCGCCGTTCATGCCTGATATTTTGTTTCCGAGGATGGATTTGCTCCAGATGACTTCTTGTTCTACGGCAGTCCGCATCATTTCTTTTATGAGAGATTCATCATATACGTCTGGGAATTCTCGCTTGATCTCTTTGATGATATTGGCGAATATCGTCACATGTGTGAGTTCATCTCTTCGAATATATGCGATCATACGACCTGTAGCTGGCATCTTCATGCGATCTACGAGCGTATCGAAGAATGCAAAGCCATTATAGAAGTAGAGTCATTCGAGGAGGAAGTTCGCGACGAGTCCTCGAAAAAATGTATGATCCGTCGGATTATCGACGAAATCCTGATAGATAGATCCGATATACTTATTTCGCTCTAGGAGAACATCGTTGGTCCGCCAGAAATAGTATATCTCTTCACGCTCCTCGCTTGATACGACACTCTCGAGGATGGTTGCATATGATTGAGAATGTATACCTTCTTGAAATGCTTGTATAGCAAGGATGAGATTGATCTCGGGACTCGTGATATAGTTCGAGAAGTTCGGAAGATTGACCGTCTGGATCGAGTCGAGGAATATAAGAAATGAGAGTATTCCCTTGTAAGCATTTTGCTCCTCAGGACTCAGTGTCGTCGCAAAATCCCGTGCATCATCTTTGAGTCCACTGACTTTCTCTGGCACCCAAAAATTTCCGATCATGACTTGATAGAGACTTTTTGCCCACTGATATTTGACCGCATTAAGGTTGAAAAGTCCGGTCGTATTTCCTTTGATAATAGTACGATCCTCTACATTATCCTTTCCGAGAGGATTGAATATGAGATTTTTATCGATAATTTTTGCATCTTGTTCCGACATATAGTGGTTTGATTAATATATGAGATACAAGATATAGTATATTTTTCTCGGAAAATGCAAGAGAATTTCGATAATTTCTACTCGACAAATAGATTCCATATGACACTTGCAAGAAGCGAGCCGAGTGTAGAGGCAAAAAGTATCCAATAGAGTACTCTCGAATAGTGTGCCCAAGCCCGAAGACGAAAAAGGAGGGATTTCTTATAATTTTTGACGAATGCATGCCCCATAGTCGATACGAGATAGCTTTCAGAGTCATTCGAGTGGTCACTTCGATACTCAGCGATGATATATCCACTCACGATAAGGTACTCCAGTATGAAAATCTCTTCCGGGGTATCGAATGGACTTTTTATAGCATCATCTTCCATATGTCTTTTATGGAATGATTTTCAGAGTACCGATTTGAGATCGGGAGACTGGAGGAAGGTATATATTTCACGAGGTGAGTACATGACAAGAGATTTTATAATATTATTTTTCGGCGATGAGATGACGTTTTTTTCTCGCAATATCAGTTTTTTTCTTATGAGATGTATCGCTGAGGATGATTTCTACATCTTTTTCTACATGATACATCTCTCGTTCAATAGCTACGTCTTCATGGTGAATTCTCCGAAAGTTTGCCTGGAAAAGTATATTCATCGCATAGAGAAAAAGTGGTACGTAGAATATCGCATACAGCATAGTGACGATCTTCCCTGCTACAGTCATCGGGACGAGATCACCAAAGCCGATAGTTGCCGTTGTTATTACCGTGAAATAGAAAGCATTAAAATAGCTTTCACCTATCGGATGTCATTGCTCAAATTGGTGCATGAGAACAGTACCGACAAGCCAACTCGCGAGGAATATGAGTCAGATAATTATAAGTTTGCGATGATGTACATGAAGCATGGTATGTGGGTGATTAATCAATCTGATATTTTTTACGTGCTGTGGTATATTGTTTTTTTGCAGTTCATAATGATTTCTTATGAGCGAATGGGGTGAATGTTTTTTCGAGTCAAGGAATAAACGCGAGCATATCCCATACTTTTTTTCCATTGATGATTATTCGAGAGATTTTTCCATTATTCATTATGTAGCCGTTATAGAGCTCACCATTTTGGAATTCTCAAGCACTATACTCAGCATAAGACCTTTTATATACTCATAGACCATCTTTTTTTCCATGCTTCCATTCGCCATAGTATCATTCATACAAAAGATTTGGAGCAAGATTGACCTCTTTTCCTACTCCATGTTTTTGATTATCTTTCCAGCTTCAGATATAGTTTATCCCTGGAGCATCTATGCTGAGACTACTTTCTCTTCATTCTCCTTCCCTTTTTCCATATACCCAATTTCCTGAATAGGTAATGACAGAATCTGTCTGATCATCTTTATGTATATAAGAGCCTTTTCCATGAGGAAGATTGTCTTCAAGTTCTCCTTTATAAGTTCATGATTCAAAGTGGATACTTTCCCCACTTGAAGGAGGGACTATTTCTACACGGGGAATAGATTTTTTTCGAGGAGCCATAATCGAAAAATAAGGGTATACATTTATAATATTCTATTATCAGAACAATGTCAAAAAATTGCCGTAATCGCCATAAAAAATTATCAAAATAAGAAATATAAATGAAGTGATATTATATTGTTCTTCTCATAAACTCTCTCCTTCATACAATCAAAAAAATCCCCCCTTAAAAGAGATGAGTTTTTATGAGAAGCTCACCTATAACCTAATCAAATTATAGTTGAGCTGTATTTGTCTCCAGAAGTGCTAATACATCTGCTTTGGTAGAAGGGAGTCACTGTACTTCTCTGCGTGCTTGAATCATACGGATCATCGCTTCCCTGTCCTGCATGACGATGGCATCTATACCAGTGAGATATCCGAGAGAATTATGCATAAGAATGAGAGTGAGAATAAATACATTATAGATCGAATATTTTCTTGTCAAATAGATTCTCAACCCATGAATCCTTCGAGGAAGATATTTCAGTATTCATAAATCCGAAGCATCAGAGGAGATCAATACAGAAATATAAAAATACCATCTCATGTATATCTCTTTGTCTTGGTTTTGTCTTTGATACTTCACGGAGGATACCTAGTATAAATGTGTTCTTATTTTTCTTATCGTAATTTTACGTATGTATAATATTTTTAACAAGCTTTGTGGTATACATCTTTTGGCATATATTCTCGTGCTTGTCGGTGCACTGAACTGGTGACTCGTCGCAGTCGGATGATATGCCGATATGAACTTAAACATCGTGAATCTTGCTCTAGGGACATGGCCCATGGTCGAGCGAGGAGTATATCTTCTGGTAGGGCTTTCTGCTATCGTCATGCTTTTCCAGTCGACATGTACTCTCTGCAATGAGACACATTCATAAGCACTTTTGGAAATATCTCTCGTAGAGAAGTATAATTTGCCTATTTCTTTTTATGCATGAGAATGATTCATCGCTTTTCTATATAAACACAAGCTATAAATATTCCTGAGAGAAACTTGTCTCAATATTAAAAAATTGGTTGGATCATATCCAAATAAAAAACAAGATGCAGGTTTCCCTTTATTATTTAGCTTATAGATATTTTATCGTATCTCGGGTATCTACTCGAGCTCCATGATCACATATTCGAGATCATGCGTATGGAATTTTACAGAAAAACCTCCGTATATTCTAGCGATCTCAGGATTTATCGGTTTATGGATACTATCGGTCTTCCATCGAATATGGGGATATCTAGACATAAAATCTTCTAGCGTGCCTTCTATGACGAATTCTGCATGTTCCCATCCACTCGGATAAGGACTTCCTACTTTTGGTGCTGGGATTTCTACGCAGGGAATCTCCCTTTTGCGATATATGATAGGCTCATGGAGCTTATAAGTTGCTATGGGTCGCCCTGCTATCATCTTTTCATCTTTGAGGATCTTACCGTATCATGCGAATATCTCTTTCATCTGTGAATATTCTTCGAGAGTACTGACTCTATAGCACACATGATCGAGCAAAAATCACGATACATCGATACCATCTTGATCGAGATGATCGAAGATCGCATCGAGCATTCGAGGAAGTGTAGGGAATATCTGCATACCTCTATGATATCGAGAAAGAAAAAAATGCAAGTTCCTTATTGTCAGAGTGACTTCATAAAAAAATGAATCTACGAAAGACAGTCTGGTGGATCATGATACTTTCTTAGTCGAGAGTTTTTATTATTGAAGGGGCTTTCTTATATCATCGCCTAAGCTTCCCTCATTATCTTGAATATCCTGCAATACTCTTGTTTGCCTCTGTGCATAAAATAATTGCGATGCCGTATTCACACTTGCTTTTGCTGGCATATCCTGAAATATCTTCACGGTATCATCTTCTACATAGCAAAATATATCGATACCTACTGTGTCATCAGGAAGTACGATTCATCACATGCTAAAAGTCAGAAGTACCGCATTATCAGCATATCCTCAGCTTATACCCATAGAACTTATATCTCAGAAATATTCTGAGTTTCTTTTTTCGTAAGGGATTTTTAAAAATGTATTTTTCGTAAGGGAGAATATACCCATCTTTCCAGGTGCAATCGTCACAAACCAAAATCAGAGTGCTTCTCGCCTTCTATCTATAGCTATTGGGGCAAAAGTTTTTTCGAGAAATTCTTGTTTTTCTTCAATATTTCGCGACCGCAAATATCCAGATATCCAAGGCATAGGATCTCTGATTATTGGGGCATTAATATCTATTTCGTGGATGGGCATATGTGAGGGGAATTAGGATAGAGTATATACGATTTTAGAGAGCATCTTTTATACTATCAAAATATAATATACTTCTTCTAATTATTTCCTGAGATAAATGTGATGCTATATTCCTCGAAAATAGTTTCGAATTGTTCGATGATTCATCTCTGAGCCTGTGCTGAGAGTCATGTGAGTTTAGCTTTTCATACTTGACTGAGGCGGACCATTCATCTGTGATGTGCAAAATGTTGTTCGTTCCATCATATTTTTTGTATATCTTGAGGTAGACTCCATTGTTCTGAAGGGGTTGAGCTCTCTGCTTTAGCTTCATCGGGAGTCAATATTGCTTCGTGCGCACCTGAGATATCCGTAGCTGGAGCAGGAGGGGCATCTGGTAGAGTAGTATCCTTATCTCATCATCCTTCTTCTCATATTTCTTCTACTGCGGTAGTAGGTGCTCAGATCATCGAAAGTATCTCATATGCACCTTCTCAGGAGCTTCTGGATTCAAATCATTTCCATCTTGTTTCTGTCCAATTCAGGATATCGCCGACTTTTGCATTTGCACTATGAGATTCTATCACTCGAGATCTGACTTGTCATCATGATATACCTTCTAATATACAAAAAACACTATCTGCATGCCATGTTTTGCGAATCTCCCCATGTTGGATACTCAAATCGGATGAATCTAAAGGTGTGTGCTCAAGCATAATGAAAAATTAATATTTTATATAAAATACAATTTTATTATAATATGTCAACTATTTGAATAGTACTTGTAATAAAAAAAGGTGCCCGCGAAGTCGCGGGCTTTCCTTGTGGTCCGTCAGGAAGTAGGTGTCACCACCACTTCCAGAACGGGAAGAGAACCCCGATGCCGAAGTTCCCGAACTTGAGTCCGCCACCACCTGCAGCACATCCGAAGCCACCGATGCAGGCGCCTACAGTGACATAGAAGATGCCGATATCGAAGATGGGGCCGATATAGAAGGCGATGTGATGCAAGAATGACTTCTCGCTTGCTTCCCCGGCTGCCATGGCAAGCGAGGGGAAAAGCAGCGGAAGAGTCTTGAGTGCCTTCAGTGCGCGAGGAATATTCCGGATCGGCACTTGGATCATGCGGCGTTCATCGACGACACCGCCGATCGCAGAGGCAGCATCGGAGAGGAAATCTCCTCCTCCGCCACCATCGGAAGTAGTGTCACCACCACTTGCTCCTTCGCCTTGACCGAGCAGTCCGCCCAGGTCGATGACGATACCTATTGCGAGTCCGAAGCCCATGGGTTCTCCTCATGATTTTACCCTGCAAACACCCGATCTCCGACGGAGACAAGCTCACAGAAGCAAATGAATAATATTTCATAATTTAAAATTGTCAAATAATTTCCATTCCCTATTTCATAAAATCACGAAAAGAAAAATCCACCCGAGAGAGTGGATTTATGTTTATTTGCTATGTCAGTCTATCCAGTCTAAGATAAATCAAAATACTCAACTATAATCATTCTGAGATACTGATGAGATATTTCATCTCTGTGTGATAGTATGTTTATCATCATTGGCGAATTTATTGAGATCGTCTATGGGCTTTACATATTGTCGCTCATGCCATCAGAGTTTACG
Organism: Candidatus Altimarinota bacterium; assembly: GCA_043770315.1. Lineage (GTDB taxonomy): Bacteria > Patescibacteriota > Gracilibacteria > BD1-5 > UBA2023 > JAGOMW01. Next base: position 7,652 of record JAYVIJ010000027.1, read on the forward strand.
GAGAAATTTGATGATATCTTCCATTTTTGCATTTATAGGCGTCTCGCTGAATGCTTTCGTATATGTCTCACGGTGATACATGAGACACATTTTTTTCAATAATTTTTCCATAGCTTTCATCATTTCGGAATATGCTACATGTTCGAATCAGCCTTGAACGAGCTTATTTGATTCTTCTAGGTGAGCAACTACGACTCAAAATCATTCAAGCTTGCCGATTCGGGATATTGTCGAATGTTCTATGAGGTCGGTAGCTGATATGGGAGCTTCTTTATCGAAGCCTTTTATCCTTTCCTGAAGACACGAAATAAAGTTTCGTACAATCGCTTTCCTTTGACCATAGTATAGTGGAGAAAATCTAGATATTTCCAAAGTCGGAGCAACGACCTCTTTAAACAGAGGTTCATATAATCATTCATCGATATTATTCTCGTTTCCGTTAGCTGTAGAGAGTGTATATGTCCAATAATAACCTCATCAACCAAACTTTGCGATAACTTGAGATTCTAATGTCTTAAGATCGGACTCGCTCAATCCATCGAATTTTTTATTAATCGTATTTTTCAGTGTAAGTGCAGACAGTCTGCCTCAAGAGACAGACTGAAGTACCAATCAGGGTATGGCGAGCAATTTTTGCATAAAGTATGAATATAAAAGTATTTATATTTTAAATAAATAAAATGTCAAATTATTTTCTCTCTTCCCTCCCGATGCCATGCACTCGCAAAAAAATCCACCCGAGTGATGGCAATCTAAGATTTCAGCTGTATAAGTCGCTTCTGGAGGAGCTCTCTTGCTATCTGATCTTGTTCGAGAGGAGTATAGGGTCTCATGCCCTCTATACGTCCAGTCGTCTCATCTTCATTAAACCAATTCCCTTTCGTGAATATGAATTCAATCGCACTTAATCCTTTCGAAAGTCCGATAAGAGTATGTCTGAGGTCGGTTCCAGGATTCATCGAGAATCCGACAACATCATTACCCGCTACATACATCATGAGTTCCGATATGAGTGAACTGATATTCTCTCTCAAGATCAGAACTCCCGTCCGAATATCTGGATGAGCGAGTGTTTGCTCTACTGCAATTTTTACGTTCATTTTTGTTTGTTGCACGAGTTCGAGGTATTTCCTTTTTTCCCCCTCATCCATTTGATCATAATCTGCTTTCGTATCGAAGATTTGCATTATTTTTCTTTAAGTATTTTTAAATCCTGTACGTATTTCTTTCACCTGTTTTGCTATCTTATTTCTCAGTTCAGCACTCTGAATTCATCTGGTTACTCATACAAGTTGTCATATGAGATTTTTAGTGATTCTTGGATCTACATGTACTTGCTTACCACTAGTACTGTCTCTATGATCTGTCGATCAGTCTGCTACACGGAGTCGTGCATATAATCGTGAGAGTATGCGATCTGCTATTTGCTCAGGAGTGAGTGTACTCTTTTTTTGTCTTTTTTGAGCTGCTTCTATCCCCTCCCAATTTTCCATCTTCCCATTACTATCGAAATTGCCAGCATAAAGATCATCTCTTGCTCAAGGTGTTCTTTCATCGAGGGATACAGGCTTGTGTTTCGGAAATGACATTTATATATAATAGTTAAAAATATATAATGTCAAATATTTACCCATCTCCCTCTCATCACTACAAGAGCGCGAAAAGAAAAATCCACCCTCACTCGGGTGAATTTCGAATAGTTTATCCTTGTTTCTTCTCTTGTTTTTTGCTCCATTCCATAAGTAGAGCGAGTCGATTATTCATATTTTCGATGAGCTTGAGTGCCCGTTTCGGATTTGCATAGATCTCCTTATCGATATAGATCTCATGTTTTCATGGTTCCACCGTGGTTTCATAGACGAGTGCTACTATTTCTTTTTTTGGTTTCCCCTTCCTTCATTTATCCACGTATTTTCCCCTCCATGCCCAACCATGTGGAGGATTTATTTCCCAATTTTTCGAATCCCAGTCATACCGTATCTTTGCACTTTGTGCATTGACTTCTACTTCGTCGAGTTCAGGGAGGGGTGGGATAGTATTTGCTTTTACCTTTTTTTGGACTGCTAGCCTCAGGAGCTCGAGACGTTCTGGGGTCATCCGGATGAGTTCTACTACTCCATCGACACGAGATATCACTTCTCTACAGATCGCATCTATCTCTTCCATGCTCTTTATATGATGCAGGGTGACTCTTCGCTCACTTCGTGATCGTTTGAGTTTTTCTTTTCATCGAGATGTCTCTGGGATATCGACTCACTTTTTTACCATGATAGTATTCTACAGAGATTTTAGGATTGTCAATATAAATAATAAAAAATATATAATGTCAAATCTTGATTTGCCTCATATACCTCGCCTCTCAAAGAAAGAAAAAATCCACCCGAGGGAGGGTGGATTTTCCTAATACCAACGACGGATGACGAATTTCTTCTTTCATTCTGGTACACTGTCTTCATAGTTGTTTACACCGATTCTATTTTTTACTTCAAATATTTCAGTCAAAGCATCGTCTGTCGTTCGTATACGGACTCCATTTGGCGTAGAGTAATTCCCACTTCCGCTAAAGTTCGCCGCACTTTCGATGATATGTTTTTTGTCGATGACGATGAGATTGTGTCATTTCCATACGATGAGATCGAGCGGCATTAAAAGCGGGAGAATTTCATCTTTGGTCTTCCCTGCTATCTCGAGTCCGCTTCAGAAACTTATAAGCTTGCTTGTATTACGAGGAGTATAGCCATTCGTTGCTCCATAAAGGATTCCTGAGCAATCCCATCCATCGAGTATCCATTTCTTTTGGATCACTGTATCGAGTGTATGAGAAGATGGATAAATCTCAGCGAGATACGGGACTCCATCTGGTGCATTTCCTCACCAGACATACGCTTCTCCGACTTGAGCTTTTAGGTGACGGAGTATCTCTCATCGTGTAGGGAGTGTAATTACTCGTTCTTTGAGTGGTGACGATATCTTATATACTTGGACGAATCGAGCATCGATATAGTGAGGATCGGTGTCGTAGGGATACTCTTTCGAGGTAACCTCGAGAAGGAGTTGTCCATCCTTTGGGAGTATTTTTCTGATACTGAGTACTGACTTCGGTAATAATACCGTCTCAGTAGGGTCTATCTGTGCCCAGTCATCGAGGATCAGTGTGCCACCACTCCCTCATCCGAAATACCTGGGGAAATCTTCGAGATAGAACATAGGAGTATATCACCGAGCTCGAGCAGAAAGCGAGAGAGTGCCACTTGCGATCTCGGCATTGATAGTAGTTGCTTCTGAGCTGAGTGTGTGGAGTGAAACTGGTATGAGTGTATCACTCGCCCAGAGATTATTGCTTGAGAGGAGTATACTGAGTGCTACGAACAAACGAATTTGGAATTTCATATGATTGCATAAAAAATAATGGATATAAGTATCCTAAAATACTGATGAAAAGCAAATATTTCCCCCTCGCCCCCGAAGAAAGAAAAATCCACCCGAGGGAGGGTGGATTTGCTTATAAAGAAACAGTATGTTTCGTCGAAGTTGCCTCTTTCCAGAGGGTATCATTTTTTCATGGTTTTACGAGCCGGGCAAGAGTAGGAATCAGTCGATATTTTAATTTTTTTTTCCAATCTGGTTCTTCTCAGAGTGAAGATGTTATCATTGCGTCAAGTTCTCAAGATAAGCCCATATCCATAACTTGTCGAATTCATCTTAAAATTCGGATTTGTGTATGGAGAGTATCAGAAATATTTGGTTTATTGCAGTAAAAAAATACTTCATCAGTTACACTCACTTGAGGATATGCTAAAAGTGCAAGGAATAGATCATCATTAATTATTTCTTCCGGCATTATTGATCAATACATCTTTAGCTTCTCGAGAAGAGTTCTTTTTAAAGCATAAAGTTGACCAGATGGAGCCCTCAATTTATATGGCATAGTTCTACTACTTGGAAGCTGGATGACAGATGCACCCAGAAGGAGATCATCACTTCAGGTTAAAATTTGAGTTAACCTAGTAAGAGTATCTCATGATCCAAAACGTATATCTCCATCACAGAAAACTAATATTTCACTTTCTGATTCTTGAACAATCCTATTCCATGCACTTGCTTTTCCAGGGTTTGATGATAGAGGTACGAGATTATCGATACTTTTTGCCATATCGTCGACTATTTTCGAAGATCAATCTGTTGATCCATTAATACACACGTATACCTTATTCGGAGGATTATTTTGTCCAAGAGAAGCCTCTATCACTTGTCTTATATTTGCTGCTTCATTTCGTACCGGGATTCAGAGTGAATAATTCATGGAAGTGTCTATAAGAATGAGAAGTAATTTAAATAATATAATATTTTTGTCAAATATATTTCTCGCTTCCCTCCACCCCGAACTCGCGAAAAGAAAAATCCACCTGAGAGAGGGCGGATTATTCGTATATATCTTTCCTATGTCAGACCTCTAGTATAAGCATGATTAGCTCATCGCCCTTTTTCTCATAAATCACACGATAATCCCCAACTCTGAGTCGATAGAGATTATCTACGTATCACTTGAGTTTCTTTATATCGAGTCCGCTCTCTTCTCTCGCGAGAGCGTGTATCTTCTCCACTATCCTCATGACATCATGATGAGGTATCCTCTCCATATCTTTCGCTACTCGCTTTTCGTAGATGACTCTATACTTTTGCGACATCTTTCGATTCTAGAAATGCCTTCATGGTAAAATATGCTTCCATCACTTCTGCTGGCACATATTCACCGCTTTCTCGACGAGAGCGGAGTTCCTGGATTTCCTCGAATGTGAGTGTTTCTTCTTGCATGAGAATAGTATATCCGAAAATATCAGAAATCAAATATTTCCCACTTCCTCCCGCCACGAACTCACGAAAAGAATAATCCACCTGAGAAAGGTGGATTATCTGATATTTTCCAGGATTCTCTCGATTTCTGTATCAGTGATATTCTCTTTTTCTGTCTTCGAGTATATCGAGAGAAGAAGGAGTGTATCAGTATCGAGGAGAAGTCCGATAATACGGAATCCTCATCTTTGCCCTGTCGGTATCGAACTATTTTTCAGTCGGAATTTATAGAGATGAGACCCGAGAGAAGTAGCGAGTTCTATATAGCAAAGCCTCTCGAAAGACTCCATATCTGTCTCGATTTTTCGATATTTCTTTTCGAGACTCTGGTACTCTTTCTCGAAATGAGCTGACTTTATAACTTTCATGTCGCATGAAGAGAGCGGATACGATCCGTATGAGGGGCGATATTGGGATTCTTCGCTATACTTGCCCTGAGAGTCTCATCGCTCTTCGTCTCACGATAGTCCTCTACCGCAGACGCTATCATATCAGCGAGCTCAGGGGTGAGCTCTAGAGTCGTATCTGTCTTCGGGATGTGAAGTGTAGCTGGAGTCATGAAAGTATTATATGAGAAATCATAGTACAATCAAATAATTCCCACTTCCCTCCCGCCAGCGCAAACTCACGAAAAGAAAAATCTACCCGAGGGAGGGTGGATTTGTGGATTTAGGTAAAATTTTACTTATGCTTTTCAGATTTAGCAGTCTCAGCTTTTATGAAACAATAAACATAAATAATTATCAGTGCGGTACTATATAGATCATGCAGGGAGAATTTAATATTAAATATTCCTAATAATAATCCTATTAAGAGTAATCAAAATGATATAAAGCCCCCAAGTATAGTACTATAAAAAATAACCGCTTGAATTACAACTTTATCTCCTCGTTTTTGTAAGTATAAGAGACAAATAGGTAAGCCAAGTGATAAACCTAATGAAAGAAATTGCACTAACTGAAAATCAAGCATAACAAATATATTTATAGGTAAAGCTTCTATAAAGTAGCTCCTTCTGAAAGGTTACAATATGTAATTAAAACTATTGATCATAATGGTATGAATCCAATTGCATCACCATTTGATTTATAAATATAAGCTCATGCCGGATTCTCATCTTTTGTTAACTGATCGATACTTTTTGTTAAAACCTCGATTCCATCGATAGTTATTTCATTTATTTTATCTCAAATTTTAAAAGTTCAATTACTTGTAGAAATGGAGAAGATAGGGGGAAACATATTTTAAGAAGTTTAAGAAAGTAAGTTTATCGGATATTTCATATACGTTTATTAAAGATATTGATACTTAAATCCACATCAATTGTCGCAAAAAAATTCATTTTCCTTTGATGTTATTATCCGTGCATGAAGTGGTTTGTTGCAATTTGTATTTTTACAAGTGTTAAGCATAAGTAAGTAATGGTCATAGTAAATCTGATTTCATAAGATTCGATTAGCATCATTCATACTACTAATTTCAAATAGAATGTTATTTCTGGTACTTTCCAGCATAGAATTTATTTAGTAGATTTTATTTTTATCAAATAGCAATTTGGAGAGTTGAATGAATAATTAGGGAGCTTTGATAAAGGCGAAATTATTTCATTATACATAATTTATAAATTTCACTTCATTCATCAGACATTGATGCATTCGTGTATTTCCCCTCAAAATTATATATTTTTTCCCTGATTTTTTCACAATTTTTTGAATGATTTTCATCATTTTTCCTCTCAAAGTATGAGAAAATTAGGACAATTATTATTAATTCTATGACAATCAAGACTCCTATAGCTTCTGCGCGACTCTGAGAGTTTTGCATATCTCATATTTTTCTTGAGATAAATATGAGTAACCAAATAGGCGATAATCATACAATTATAGCAATTATTGGGAATACGAAACCTGTTAATAGGCTTGATAATCCCCCATTAAATAGATTTGATAGCGCTTCCATATTTTTATTTAAAAGTTAGTTTAATTTTAAATTTCTTAGAAGAAGTGCTTTACCCACTACAACTTACACAATTTTCCTTACTGACTTCAGATGAGAGTGATCGTACATAGTAGACCGTCTTCACTCCCTGCTTCCATGCCTTCATATAGTACGAGTAGAGCTCACGAGGAGAGACCTTCGCTGGGTCGATCATCCACTCGAACGAGATGGACTGGTCGATCCACTTATAGACGACTGAGATCATATCGATCACATCATTCATATCCATATTCACATACTCCTTATAGTACCAGAAGTTCTCACTATTGAGCTTCGGAGCGATACGGATCGTCGGAGAAGAGAGATTGGTCTCGACGAAGTATTTCTTATAGATCGGGAGGAGTGCCGCCGTCGTACCGACGATACCTGCAGTCGAAGTGTTCGGTGCTGGTCCGAAGTGATATCCGAATCTCACTCCATGCTTCTTCATATCGGCGAATATCTCTTTCCACTTATCTTTCATCGTCGTCGAGCTTGTATACCATGCTTCATCATGTCCGAGGAGGATCCCCTTATCGTACTCACTTCCTTCATAGAGATCATAGTGTCCACGTTCTGCAGCGAGATCGACAGAGTGACGATAGACATGCCATGCGAACTCTTCGAACATACGGTCTGCATCAGCACGTGCCTCTGGAGAGTCATATGCCATAGAGTGAGTCGCGAAGTACTCAGCAAGTCCGAGGTATCCGATAGCGATCGGTCGATAGCGAAGCGATGTGCGCTCTGCTTCCTTGAGAGGATATTTCGTGATAGAGACGACATTATCGAGGAGGCGCATGAGGACTGGGACAGTCTCTTGCATGTCTTTGACGGTATTGACCTTTGCGACGTTGATCGAAGCGAGGTTACATGTTACCATATCTCCTGCCTTGTACTTGATATTGACTTCGCCATTTTCGAGTTTTTCCTCGATGAATTCTGTCGGTGAAGAGTTCTGACAGATTTCCGTACAGAGCTGAGTCGAGTAGACACTTCCTGCATGTTTGTTTGGATTGAGACGATTGACGGTATCTCGGAAGAAGACATATGGCATCCCAGTTTCGACGGTCGACTTGAGGAATGTCTTAAAGAGGTCTTTTGCTTTGATGGTTTTATTGAGCTTGAGTTTCGGATTTTTCTCGGCGTCAGTATAGAATATCTCGAAGTCTACATCGAAGGAGTCTTCGATACGGCGACCATAGGTATTCATGACTTCGTGTGGATCCATGAGAGTCCACTCTCCATCTTCTTCGACTCGCTTCATGAAGAGATCTGGGATAGAGATCGCAGGAAAGAGATCGAACGCTTTCGAGCGGATATCTCCGGTTTCTGTCTGCATATCGAGGAAGTCGAAGATATCACGATGCCAGACATCGAGTGTCACAGAGATCGCACCGAGACGAGCTCCGAGCTGATTCACTGCGGTAGCTGTATCATTGACGACTTTGAGCCATGGGAGGACTCCAGCAGAAGCATTATCGATACCACGGATCGATGATCCACGAGAGCGGATATGTCCCCAGTATGATCCGATACCACCTCCGTATTTCGATATTTGTGCCATGTTCTCGATCCCATGATAGATCGCACGGAGATCGTCAGAGACATTGAGCTTGAAGCATGAAGTCAGCTGGTAGAAATTGGTACGAGCATTGATAAGTGTCGGAGTCGGAAGTGATATCTTCTGAGTCGAGCACTGATCGTAGATCTTCAGAGCAAAAGCAAGACGATCTTCATCTTTTTCTGGAAGAGCGAGGAAGAGCGCGACTCCCATATACATCTCTTGTGGAAGTTCACGGATGTTTTTGTTCGGGTTGTTCAGGTATCTCTTCGAGAGGGAGAGTACGGTCGTATATCCATACTCCATATCTCGGACTTTTCCATGCTTGGCGAGGTACTCCCCTGCTTTTTCGAGATCCTTCTTCGTGTAGTACTTCATGAAGTCTTCGAAGTAGAGTTTCTCTTCGACGTACTTCTCGAAAAATGGGACATAGGATTTCGCAGTATATATCTCTGTCTGTTTCATAGAACGAGTCTTCCCTGCTTTCTTATAGAGATCGAAGAGTGCGAGACGCCCTGCGATATGCTCCCAAGCGATATTCTCGACCGTCACGAGGTCGATACAGGTCTTGACGATAAGTTTCGCGATATCGCTTGTTTTCATGTCTTCGACAATGTTCTTCTTAAATGCTTCCATAAGCTCATCGAAACTACACTTATCCTCATATCCTTTCACCGCAAGGGTGAACATCTTCTCGATCTTCTCGAAGTCGAAATCTTCCTTTCCTCCTCCTGATTTCGATACTTGAAATCCGTTCTTCTCGAATTTTTTTACGAGTTTCTCATGGGCTACAGCACGCTCATCTTGCTTCGATGCACGATAGATGATATATTCTTTTGCGACTTCGAATTTATTGAACTTCATGAGATTGCGCTCGACGATATCACCGATATCCTCGACTGAAGGGACACGGTTCGTAAATATCTCCCCATAGACATGATCGATATCCTTGATGATAAAATCAGTCACCACAGGGATGAATGATCTATCTGGCTCACCACAGGCGATACAAGCGGCTTCGATCGCTTCTTCGATACGAGAGCGGTCGAAATCAATTATTTCATCATTACGTTTGCGAATCTTGAGAGGCGACATGGGAAGAAAAGGTTAGAAGTTGAGAAGTTATTTATTACAGAAGCTGGAGAGTCCTGATGTTGGTCTTTCACAGATTGAGCGAGATGTCGTATTTTGTCAGATAGTTCAAGAGAGAAAAGTATAGCTGAGGTACCCTATGATTCACCCAAGAGGGAGTATAAAGAAGTGTATAACCATTTGGAAAAGATATTTACGATAGGGAGAGAGTGGATGATTTTTCGTATACCGGAAGAAAAAAAATTCACTTATTCCTAATGCCATCAAAACAAAACATGCGATCCAAATATCTATTCTTACAGAATCCATGACTATTTCAATGACGGATGGCGATCGTGCAATAGCTCACATATCTGAAAGTAAAAAAACAAAAATCGACCAGATTCTCTTCTACAAAGGATATCTTTGTAGGAAGATTATTGATCGAACTTTTTGGGATGAAATGAGACGATGTATCACATAAACATACTAGATATTGTGTTCATGACTGTATCCTTTCCACCACATGTTGTCAAAAGTTTTTGTAAAATTGTTCACGTTTTGTATTCGTAGACTTGTTTTTTCTTTTTGTTGACGTTCTGCTCTCTTATGTCATTCACCGAATCTTCACAAAGAGATGCGAAAAATCGCATATTTCTCCGTATTATTTCTCCTTGAGATCATCTTGATCGCCTCTTTTTCTTTACTTATGATCAAAATTCCTCATAATCCCTTCATACAATCTATTCGCTTAGAGTTCATTTATACGAATGATCCTTTCTCTTTATGCATTCTCCTCTCCCTCATAAACGTGTCATGTGTTTTGGTACATTCGATATCTTCCATCCATGACATAGATATTATCTCTCGGAAGCAGAGAAGCTCGGTGATACACTTATCGTCGTTATCGCACGAGATGAGAGAGTCGAGAGTCTGAAGGGTAGGACTCCACAAGATCATGAAGATATTCGTCTTGCGAATGTAGCACATGCATTTAAAAATGCGAAAGTGATCCTGGGAGATAAACAAGATATATTTCTCCCTTTACGCGAGTATGCTCCTGATATCCTCGTATTTGGCTATGATCAGCGAGTTCCAGAAGATAAGATTAGAGAACTCTTTCCAGATATTGAGATCATCCGTATCGGAGGATATGAGATAGAGAAATGGAAGAGTAGTTTATTGCGAAAATAAACCTATATTCTCTATGCTCACCTATATTATCATCATCAATCTCGTCTCTTACCTCATTATGTGGATCGATAAGCTTAAGTCGATCTATAAATGGTGGCGCGTAAGTGAGAAAACTCTTTGGATATTGGCACTTTTGGGTGGAGTCTTCTGAGTATGGTTTGGGATGAACTATCCTCTCTATCATAAAGCCGCGAAGAGGGAATTTCGCTTCTGGATACCACTGATTGCTCTTTTTTGGAGCATGGGAATATTATACTTTATAAAATAAAGTTGATTTATTCGCGTAACTCCATAAAATATAATGAGATATATGATTATTCAAAGTCTTCAGGATCTTTGATAATTACTATTGATTGGGTATTCCCGATGATTTCACTCGCATCGAGACCATTTGCTCACTGTGTATCTGAAAGAAGAAGCATCTTCACTCGGACGATTTTTCCCATCATTATACTTAAAAGCTCACCTGAAAATATTTCCTTTGTTCCATAAACAGTAACACCATGATGTCATGATAGGTGCATCATATTTCCTCCAGATAAGGCAATTATATCGCCTCAGTGAAGCCGATGAATCCTCTCTACTTGTATACTTACTTCGGTTTCTTTTGTTTTAGCTCATGATGATACTCCTCTCCTACGGAGAATTGGTCGTTTCCTTGGTATATTTGACATTATTAGATTATAACGAGTTTCATAAATATGCAAAAAAAAATCATCAGACTCGAACACTCTCGCCATTCCCATATGGTGGGTGATGGATTCCGAGTTGCCCAATACATTCCCGGATATGGACGAGAAATGTCGAACGAGACTTCCCCGTTTCTCATGCTTGACTATAATGCCCCATGGAAGATCCCTCCACAGAAAGGTGGACATAGACCATGAGTAGGATTTCATCCTCATCGATGATTCGAAACGGTGACGATCGTCTACTCATGAGAAGTAGAACATCAGGATACTGCGTGACATGGTGGTATCATAGGACCAGATGAAGTCCAGTGGATGACTGCAGGATCATGACTTCTTCACAATGAATTCATGACAGAAAGATTCTCTATTATGGGGTGAGTCCAACATGCAGTACAACTCTGGGTCAATCTTCCGAAAATTCATAAAATGACGGATCCTCGATATCAAGCACTGACTCGAGAGAATATTCCTGAAGTGAATTTTGAAGGAGGAAAGGTACGAGTTATCGCGGGAAATCTCACAATGAAGACTCACTCATGAAGCTTGATCGAGCAAAAATGAATTGCTGAGACTTTCTCTCCTGTCGAGCTGTATGATATAAGATTTGATACTCATGCGAGTATTACGATGAGTCTTCCAGAAGGATTCAATGCTATGATACTCGTCATAGAATGAAGTATAATAGCAAATGAAAAATCCCTTCAAAATGGTGATATGGTATTCTTATCTCAAGGAGGAGAAGACATATCTCTCGTTTCTGATGATGTTGCGAAAGTTCTCATCATGGCAGGTAAACCACTTGATGAAGAGGTCGCTGCATATGGACCATTTGTCATGAATACTGAAGCGGAGATTCGACAGGCATTCGAGGATTTCCAAAAAGGAAAGATGGGGAGACTCGATATATAGTAAAAAATCTAGGAATTTCATAGATTTTTTTGCTTAGAAAGAGAACTTGAATAACTAAAGTTTCCGAAGTGGAGCGATCTCGACATTCATCTTTTTGATCCCCGTACCAGAAAAAGCGATATCTGCGACTGATCATACAAGCGCGACGATCGTCCCTATACCGTATTGTGCATGCTCGACTCGATCTCAGAGGGAGAAGTCTGCGGCAGAATTTTTCGTTTTTGGACTTCTCGATATAGGTGAAGTGAGAGTCGATCCTGCTCCAGAAAAGAGGGTATTCAGACTCGAAAACCCAGAGCTTCCATTGCCAAATATACTCTGTGCACTTCCTCGTTTCTCCTCTATATGGATATAGTCAGCGGGGATCTCTTTCACAAATCGACTCTTGGGGTTAGCACTATAATTCCCGAAAGTATAGCGTTCATGCGCTCTGGATATATGAAGCTTCACTTTTGCCCGAGTGATCGCGACATACATGAGTCTTCGTTCTTCTTCGATCTCACGAGCATCCATAAGTGTACGTGAGTGAGGGAATATCCCTTCCTCCGCTCATGCGATGAATACATGAGGGAATTCGAGACCTTTGGCAAGGTGGATCGTCATGAGTGAGACGGTGCCATCTCCGTCATTTGCGGTTTTCTCACCGTTTCTATCCTGATCGGTGATGAGAGCGATATCTTCGAGGAAGAGCGCGATATTCTCAGGATAGAGAAGTCCGTCATATCGAGATGCCATATTCATGAACTCTTCGAGATTTTCCTTTTTTCCTTCGAATTCTTCTTCGCTATATTCTCACTTGAGATACTCTTCATAGTTTGTACGATTGATGATCCCCTGCATGAGAGTTGCCACAGATTCAGATTTCGAGATATCACGAAGCATTTTGTAGATCATGACGAAAGATTTGATTCCATTTGCACCGATGCCCGAGAGAGACTCTACGATCATCGGTTCTTCGGCGATCTGGGCAATATTCATGCGCTCTCGATCCATGATTTCTATGAGGTTTTCGAGGGATTTCTCACCGATTTTTCTGCTTGGGACATTGATGATACGTTTCAGGGAAAGGGAATCTTCAGGATTATAGATGAGTCTGATATAGGCGAGGATATCTTTGATCTCTTTGCGTTCATAGAACTTCACCCCTCCATAGATCCTATAGGGGATATTTTTGCGGATAAGGGACTCTTCTATAAGTCGAGATTGACCATTGGTTCGATAGAGTATAGCAAAATAAGAATACGTGATATCACTGTTTTCCTCTTTTGCATCTCGGATATTTCCTGTGATAAGGTCTGCTTCGTGCTTCTCATCGAGTCCTTCCAGGAGTATGATCTTCTCTCCTTCGGGATTTGAAGTGAAGAGCGTCTTTTGCATCTGATTGGTATTGTTTTTTATGACGGCATTTGCCGCTTCGATGATGACTTTCGTCGAACGATAATTTTCTTCGAGATTGATCACCTTTGCGTCACTGTAGTCTTTTTTGAAATTCAGGATATTCGAGATATCTGCTCCACGCCAACTATATATCCCTTGCCAATCATCTCATACGACACAAAGATTGCGAGTTTTGCTTGCGAGAATACGGATGATATCGTACTGAAGCTGATTGGTATCTTGGTATTCATCGACCATAAAATACTGGAATCTTCCATGAAAATATTCGACGACTTCTTCAAAATCGAGTACTTGCCGAAAAAGAAGCAAGAGATCATCGAAATCCAATGCGTTTTCTTTGCGCATCTTACCGACATAGGACTTATAGACTTCGAGGACGACTGATCCGAGGTAGCTATCTACCGTGGCTGAGTATTCACTTGGACTCATCCCCTTCCCTTTTGCTCCAGAGATGAGTCCGTGGATACTTCGAGGATTGAATTCCTTCTCATCGACATTCTGGCTTTTCATGATCTCTTTTACGGTGCGGAGGCAGTCATCAGAATCATAGATGACGAAGTCTTTCCCATATCAGAGACGATCGATAAACATCCGCAGGAAAAATGCCGCCACGGAGTGGAATGTTCCTATAGTAGGAAGTCCATGGATACGAAAAGGATTGACGATCTCAGCATTGATCCCGAGTTTTTTCGCGATACGTTCGCGCATCTCTCGAGCAGCCTTGTTCGTGAAAGTGACACAAAGTATCGCTCTTGGATCTATCCCTCGGTCTTGTATCATAGAGACGACACGTTCGGTAATAGTATGAGTTTTTCCCGATCCAGCTCACGCATTGATCAGGAGAGGTCAGTCGATGTATTCGACCGCTTCAAGTTGTGCTGGGTTCAAATTTCGCATGGCGAGAGTCTATAGAAAAACTCGGAAAAAGCGAGATTTTTAGAGAAAAAAAGTATTTTTCTGCTTCCGAAGGAGTAAAAATATATCTCTCGTAGAGAGCTCGAGAGTAGAGGTAGTTATACCAGGACTAAACAGATAAAAATCAAAGTCCAAAATGCTCATATCGACAATAGACATGATTTTTTCATCAAAGAGTAAGGGTGATACACACCCTGGGAGACATTTACTATGAATGATAACCTCTTCTTTTGAAGCTATGCTAAGTTTTTTTCCTGTGATTTCCAGCATTTTCTGAAAATCGACTTTTACTCATTGATACGTCAGAAAGAGATAGTATCATCATTGTTTATCTGTGAGAAATACATTTTTGCTTTCGACTCATTTCCAGTTATGGATTCATTTTTCTCTTTCGGCATCCTCATAGCTCAAAATAGGATCATGTATATATTCTCGAAAAAAAATCCCATGCTCCCGCAGGGCATGAAGCGCCAAGGTGTGAAGATTCATAAATAATAAAGATAAGAAATAAAGACATCTTTATTTCTTATCTAGATTTCCCATCGATGCCATGAGTATCAAATACTCTTTTTTAAAGCAACAGTATCTCCCATAAGGTCAGTATAAGAATGACACGATAAAAGTCGAATGAATCTCTTGCATTTCCATTCTAATCCGATATACTCGCCATTAGTACTCCTTTCCTTTTGATCTTTTGGATCTCGTAAAACTTTTTGGTTCGCGTTCGCGCGTGAAACTTCTCGAAAAACTCGTCATCGAAGATACGGTAGCGAAAAATGGCACCGGTTTTTTCATACGTGAACTCTGTCGCGATACCGATGAACAGATCAATGCTGTGCGTCGTGAACTCATGAATCTTGAACATCTGGGGATTCTCAAGTCATATGAGCAAAATAAAAAGAAATTCTATACGATGAATCGAACATGTCCGATCTATGAGCAGATACGTGATATGTATCTCAAGTCGTATAATATTATGGTTCCGATAAAAGAATTTTTTAAGGGAAGAAAAAATCTCGATCTGGTAACGATATCAGAGGCGATACTTGATTTTCGAAATGAAACAACGAATAATATCGTCGATATATTTATCATCGGAGAGCTCGATAAAATCGAATTCAATAATTTCCTTGAAAAAACATTTTTCGGAAAAAAAGTGAAATATGCTATCATGAATATCGATGATTTTACGAATCGACTCGAATATAATGATAAACTTGTTCTCTCGATACTTGCACAAAAAGGAAATATATTTCTGCGAGATCGACTTGAAATCGAAGGAACCGTCGAGAATAAGCTTCGAGCAATGAAGATGTTCTCAAATGTCTAAAAATCTTATAAAAAAACTTCCTGATATCAGGAAGTTTTTTTATATTCGAAAGTATCGCTCAAGATAGTTTCTCGATTGGATAATCCGCTCTACCACTTTTTTATCTTCTCCTATAGAAAGATATTTTGGGTCCACATCGAGCGCAAAGGGTCACTCATATCCTGCTTCTTTCATGCGGATGAGTAAGCTCTCGAGTGGCATATCTCATTCACCAGGAAACATACTGATAGCTTCTTCTGTCTTATCCGAGAGGTATACTAGGCCTATAGTATTACCCAGAAGAGTGAACGTCTTGATAAGATCTACCCCACTTTCTGGTTCGACATTTTCGATCGAAAGTGCGGTATGTTCGGTCATTTTTTTGATCGTTTCAGGGCGAGCATCGCCATATTCAGAGATGATAAAGAGCCAAGTTTTTGGTGGAGCATTGACGATATTGATCGTGATATTTGGATACTTACTCGCAAGAGTTTTGAGTCCATCGCCGAACCATTCTTTATCTCTATCAGTTCTATGTGGTGGGACGAAATTCACGATTTTGACTCCGAGAAGATCTGCAAGTTCGAGGATTTCTGATGATTGTTTTTTGGTCACTCTTCGTGCAGGAGCACTGATACTCATGATCGGCATCTCATGACGCACAGAGAGCATATCGAGATATACTGCATCGATGGTATCATAGAGAAAGAAGTCGATAGAAAGATCGATCCCATCACATCCAGCCTCTTTCGCAAGGGAGAATATTTTATCGAGACCATATCCATTCAGTGATCGTGTGGAAAGAAGAAACATAAGCAAAGTGAAAAGTGAAAATAAGGTCTTTCCCTTAGTACTCCGTATATCATACTCTTTTTCCTCGAAATTTCCAAAAATTCTCTACCTTTTTTCACTATTTATCCGATATTCGGTAAAGCGCACCTTTTTATGATCGATGATATTTTTTATCATGGCTTCGTTTTGGTTGAGTCTTGCATTCCCACTTTTGAGCTCGAGGAATACGATCTCACGAAGCCGACCTTCAGAAAGTCCATCGAAGATGATATAGTCACATCCTTTGCCGGTGAACACCATATCTTTTGGAGCATACGGAAAATCTGGGAGTGCAGGAAGGATCTTCTCATAGAGTTCACCGAGGATCTGATTCTTCGATCATTTGAGTACTGATCGCTTCAGATGCTTGTGTTCAAAAAGCGAGAGAATCCGCATAAGAGCCATACCAAGTATAAGTCCAAGGAGAACTCCAGATATGAGTGTAGGAAGATCCATAGAAAGAGAAAAAGAGTATATTATCTATTTGTCACTTTTTTATTTTTCTATATACTACCATCCTCATCCTAAAAATCAAATTTATGCTCCGAGTACTCGCTTCTTCGCTTCCAGAAATCCGTGATGCTTTCATCCGAGTTCTCTCGCTTCAGAAAATCGAAGCGAATGATATCGCTACGATCTACCGAAAATGAGAATGGATATTCGTCTCACTTCACATGCCAATCTCTCTCGATATAGTCGAGTGGATCGCAGCGACATATCTTCCTGAGCGAGCGTATTTTCCTTATTTTGGATATAGTATCGATATGGTGCATGAGATTGGAGATGTGATTGTACCGAATGTATTCCTCCCATATGATAGTTCCCTTTCAGATACTGAAATCACCAAAGAAAATCGGGATCGACTCATCCGAGATCCGAGATTCCTCGAGACTCTCGCCGAACAAAAAGATTACTATGTCGAAGATTTCGGACTTTCTGTATGAGGGATCGTCGTCGATGAAGCTCCAGTCGATCCGAGTGATGATCTCATGGGGAAGATGATGCTCGCCTACGAAGGAGATGTCTATGTGAGTGAGAACTCTACTATCGCACTCGATGCGGTCATCGATGACCAAGTTCCCTCGCTTATCCTTGCTGGGATAGTAAGATGAAAGGCCCATCCAAAACATGAGGGCATGAATCCTCATGATCTTGCCGCTAAAAATATGATTATGACAATCCGACTTATGGAAGAGGAATAATCTCTCTCTCTTCTTTTGAATTCTCTTTTTTATTGGTCGAAGACTATATAGGAATATGTATCTCATATTTTTGGAGATTTTATCATGGTAGAAAAAGTGGAGTTTCCAGGAATTTCTGTAGGAGTAATTCTTAAAATCATATGTCGGATTTTTATCCCAGTACGAAAAATTACTACCTAAAAACTCGTCCGAAAGGACGAGTTTTACATATCAAATGGCTAGATGCTTGAGTACTCCACTAAAACTTGGCAAGATCTAGAGTATGTTGCTGGAAATATGAGTTCTAGTATCTCGATCATCTCGGAACTGGATTCAAAATGTGATAGATGGGACACCTAGTGGTGGCGTCATATAAAAATATATTTGACTATAAATGAATAAAGATATAATCTATACCATAGGTACAGGTTATTTGATTTCACTTACGATTATGATAAATCCTTATAAGGAAAAATTCCTCACAAATATCAAGAAAGCGAAAGGTCTTATGGATACCATTCAAAAAATGGTAGATGAAGATCGATATTGTATGGATATTGCCCAGCAATGTAATGCTGCACTCGGACTTCTTCGGAGTGCCAATGCTCTTATTTTAGAATCACATCTGAATTCTTGTGCGGCACATAAACTCGGATCGAAAGATTCTACAGAAAAAGAAAAATTTGTCAGTGAACTCATGCAGGTATTCAATATCTCAAAACGATAATATCATGAAAAAGTTCTTTGCTTCCCTTACATTTATCGCGTTCCTCTTTATATCACAGATGCAACTCGTGCATGCTCTTGATATGGAGAGAATGGAAATTTCATCTTCACATAACCATGCTCAGATAGAAATGGAACAGCCGATATTTTGTAAGACTACTGCTGAAAATAACCAAAGTCACTGTGCGAAAGAATTAGTTCCAGATAAAGCACTTTTTGAAAAAAAGAAGAATGAACTTTCCCAAGTAAATCAGTCATCTCAATCATTTTCTTATTTTGGATTTGTAGAGGATAGAAATTGAGTGAATAGTCCCATAAGAGTTTCTCTATGAGATCCTCCAGAGAAAATTTATCAACGATCGGTATATGTGAATATGATAGGAATTATGAAGAGCTTAAACTAAGAAATAGTATTTTTAATACTCTTCCATTAAGGGTATTTTGTCGAAAATTATTTCCTCAACTCTCATATATGCACAAAATTATTATTCCCGTCTCGGGGATGCATTGTCGCTCTTGCGAACTCGTCCTCGAAAAATCTATAAAAAAAGTAGAAAATGTTCACTCTATCCATGCCAATGAAAAGAAGTGAATCGTCGAAATTCACTATATTGATAGTGAACCCGATAGAGAAACGATTGAATCAATTATTCAGGAAAACGGCTACCAGATCGGAGAAAAAAAGAAACTTCCGTGGATCACTCATAATGTGAATGACTATATACATATTGGTGTAGCACTCTGAATTGTATTACTTCTCTATGAGGTCATGACTCGTCTGGGTTGGTCATTTTGAAACGTTGGAAATACAGCTTCACCAACACTCGGAGTCGCTTTCCTCATAGGACTTACGGCTGGAGTATCGAGCTGTATGGCACTCATCGGATGACTCGTCCTTGGTGTGAGTGCGAATTGGAACAAGGAACACACTAACGCATCACTCTGGAGACGATTCTCCCCGCACCTCTATTTTCACATCGGAAGAATTGTTGGTTTTTGAATCCTCTGAGGAATTCTTTGATTCTTTGGATCGATGATTCATTTCTCGAATATGTTTCTCGGGGGGATGACTGTCCTGGTTGGCGTCGTTATGCTCCTTCTCGGACTCAATCTTACCAATCTCTCACCACGAATTGGGAGCTTCTCTCCAACACTTCCGAAATTTCTCTGAAAAAATGTTAAGTGAAATGGAAACACGAAGCTCTCAACACTTATTACAGGTGCTGCGACATTTTTCCTCCCGTGCGGATTTACTCTCGCCATGCAAGTATATGCTGTCAGTACAGGAAGTTTCTTTACAGGAGCACTCGTTATGGCACTCTTCGCACTTGGAACAGTCCCAGGGCTTCTATCTCTTGGGTTTATCAGTGCTGTACTTAAGGGGAATTGGCTCAAAAGATTCTTCGTGTTTACTTGAGTCATCGTTCTTGGTCTCTGAATATTTAATTTCAATAACGGGTACGCGCTTCTCTCTCTTGGGGTACCAGCCAAAAAACAGGTACAAAGCACTGATACGGCTAATCTGGAAGTTCAAGAAATCCATATGACACAAGATGGGCAGGGATATACCCCAAATACCTTATCGATCACAGCTGGAAAAAAAATCCGATGGATCATTACTGGAGCCAACCCTTATTCGTGTTCGAGTCAGATCATGGTTCCGAGTCTTCGTATTTCACAGCAACTAAAAGAAGGCGAAAATATTATCGAGTTCATCGCTCCAATGAGTGGAGAAATACCATTCTCATGTTCTATGTGAATGTATCGAGGCAAATTTATTATCAAAAATTAACCTATTCAACTTATGAAAAACATAACTATCAGTCTTCCGACGATTCACTGTGAATCATGTGTAAAACTCATCAATATGACACTCAAGGATATTCCTGGAATACGTGAGAAACGATTTGATATAGAAAATAGAAAATTATACCTTGAAACCGATGTATCTCTTTCTGGGGAAACAGTGGCAAAAGCTATTCGTGAAGATGCAGAATATGAGGCAAATCTTGAGAGCGAAGAAAATCAAGATGAATGAGATTCTTCGGATGATGACGAAGCGAGTTGATCGGATTCAACTCAATCCCATCCGCCTAGGGCACCAAGTAATGAAGAAACACCGAAACATGAATGAGTAGCTCTTATGCAATGACAAAAATGAAGTGAATCAAATTCTTCCATGGCTATTCTTTCTATAGAATGAATGCACTGTTCGAGTTGTAGTTCTCTTATAGAAAAGTCGCTCCATCACGTTTCCTGAGTTCAGGAAGCGAATGTAAACTTCGCTTCAGAAAAAGCTCATATCAAATACGATCCAAAAAGAGTAACTATTGGAGACCTCGAAAAAGCTGTCGCTGATGCTGGATATTCTGCAAAAATTCAAGGTGAAGGTAGTTTTTCGGAAACCGATAAACTAAAAAAAGACCTCACATCATGGTTTCGTAAATTCCTCGCTGGAGCTATACTTTCGCTTCCGATGGTTGCATTTATGGTCTATGATTTTGTCCCGCGTCTTCCATTTGAGCGAGTGATCATGCCGTATTCTGCGCTTATTTCTCTCATTCTTACGACCCCTGTACTTTTTATTATCGGGAGAGAGTATTTCGCTGGAGCATGGTCAGCTCTGAAGATGAAGACATTTAATATGTTTTCCCTGATCTCTATCGGAACGCTCGTCGCCTATATCTATAGTCTCTATTCTTATTTTATCTATATAGAAGAAACTGGATCTATCATTGGACTCCAAGGGATGAAGATACCAAATATCTATTTTGAAGTCGCGGCATTCCTGGTGACATTTGTAACGCTTGGAAAGTATTTCGAAGCGAAGGCAAAAGGAAAAACTTCTGAAGCCATCGAAAAACTCATGGGACTCACTCCGAAAACTGCCAGAGTCAAACGAGGCAATACTGTCATCGATATATCGATTGATGCTGTCGTCTATGGAGATATCCTGGTTGTAAGACCAGGCGACCAGATTCCTGTTGATGGAGAGATCACGGATGGTCACTCGAGTATCGACGAGTCGATGCTTACGGGTGAGAGTATCCCCGTCGAGAAAAATACTAGATCAATAGTCTTTGCTGGAACGATGAATAAGCTCTGAAGTTTCGAGTTCCGAGCAACCAAACTCTGAGAAGAGACGGCACTTGCAGGTATTATCCGACTCATCGAAGAGGCTCAAGGATCGAAAGCACCGATCCAATGATTCGCTGATACGATTTCCGCATATTTTGTTCCTACGGTTATTATCATTGCAATGATCACATTTGCTGTCTGGTATTTCCTCCTCGGGGCGACATTCTCAAGTGCACTCCTCTATTTCGCTGCCGTAATCGTGATCGCATGTCCCTGTGCTCTCGGGCTCGCAACGCCGACAGCAATTATGGTAGGTACAGGAAAAGGTGCTCAAAATGGTATCCTCATCAAATGAGGCGAGCCACTCGAGATTGCTTGTCGAGTGAATGCCATCTTATTCGATAAGACCGGAACTCTGACAGAGGGGAAACCAAAAGTGACAGATATTATCTCACTGGGAAACTCTCGTGAAAATGAAATCCTTGCCCTTGCTCTTTCTCTTGAGAAAAAATCTGAACATCCTCTTGCAGAAGCAATCGTGAAATATGCAATACAGAATAAGGCGACGAATTATATAGTAGATGACTTCGAAGCGATCCCAGGAAAAGGAGTATGATGAATCATAAATGGGGCAACCTACTTCCTCGGAACTAGGAAACTCCTCGTCGAAAACTCTATTACGATCAATGTCAGCTCTGACATCGAAAAACTCGAGCGTGAAGGAAAGACGGTCATGCTTCTAGCAGATGAGAGTCGTGTTATCGGACTTATCGCCGTCGCTGACACCGTGAAGTCAACATCACTTGGAGCTCTCGAAAGTCTCAAGAAACTCGGCATCAAGGTCTATATGATTACATGAGACAATACTCGAACAGCAGAAGCGATCGGTCGCGAGCTCGGTATCGAGAATATCCTCGCGGAAGTACTCCCAGAAAATAAAGCCCTCGAAGTGAAGAATCTCCAAAAGGAGGGATATATCGTCGCGATGGTATGAGATGGGATCAATGATTCCCCTGCCCTCGTCCAAGCAGACCTCGGAATTGCTATGTGAAGTGGTGCTGATGTCGCTATGGAATCAGGACAGATGATCATCATGAAGAATGATCTTACTGATGTTCTCACAGCAATAAAACTCAGTAAAGAAACGGTTGGAAAGATTAAGCAAAATATGTTTTTTGCTCTGTTTTATAATATTCTCGGTATTCCTGTTGCCGCAGGAGTACTCGCATGAATAGGCCTCGTTCTCAAACCAGAGCTGGCAGGTCTCGCCATGGCACTCTCATCTATCTCCGTCGTAACCAATTCCCTCCTTCTGAAGAACTTCCATCCGAAAAAGATGAACGTCCTTTCGAAAATTGCTCCCGTACTGATGACAGTTCTCTTCGTATTTCTCTTCTGGCAGTTTTCCAGTATTTCTGGAAATGTCATCCCAGCACGAGCCTATACAATCAAGGCTCCAGCACTTCTCGGAGATATCCACGACTACTTGGCAAGAGCGGCGATAAAAAACGGTTTCGATAAAAATGGATTTCCGAAAATTATGATCGATGCTACGAAACTTCCTAGCTGACTCAAGGTGAGAAATGGAAGTATCGACTTCTCAGATGGCGGAACGGTTCTCTGATATGCTGAGGCACAGATGATGATACGCGAAGGACTCATTAAGTGAGTTGGATCAGAACTTCCAGACTTTTTCGGAGCACCGAAGATCCGCATCACGGGTATACTCGAACCGACGAATACCTTTCTCGATGATGTTCACATTATGAGCGCAGAAACATTCGCTACTATCGCTCTTCCTGAGAATATCCTGATCACCCAAACTCCTGTCGGAGACCTCAAGATTTTCTACCTCTATGATGAGAATAATATCCCGACTCCTCTTCAGAGTATCATCAATCCGAAGAAAAATCTCTACACTTTGGGCAGCAAAGACTATCTCCCAGCATATGTTGGATACTCTGAGGCAAGTATGATGATCGAAGAGAAACTTATCTCAAAAAAGTATGATACTCTCACTGGATTCTTCGGAAATAATGTCATCATCGCAGGACTTCCAAGAAAGACCTATACCATCCTCGATATGATGCACTTTGTACCGAAAGTATTTGCTGATAACTTCAGAAAGAATATACAAAATCTTGTGAAGACGGGCACTTGATCATAAGTTTAGTAACTATGAAAAACTCTCCGATTTTGGAGAGTTTTTTTATTGTATTCGGAAAACTAAGGTTATGTGAAATACAGGCAACATGGTCTGCGAGCTCGGTTTTATATGGCTGGACACCTTGGTACTCCACCAAACCTTGGCGAGACCCAGAGTGGGTTACTAGAAATATGAGTTCTAGCATCTAGGTCATCTCGGAACTTGAGTCAAAATGAGACAAATGGGACACCTAGTGGGCGTATCATATTCAAATATTTTATTTGTCAATATTATAATAAAGTATGTCTTTTGAGGAAGTTTATTAAACTATTTGAATTATTTAATACATCAGTACAGTTATGCCAACTTCAAACTAAAATCAGTATATGACGACAAAGTATCAGCATATCATCCCTGCTTCATATTTATGACAATTTTCCGCTAATATAAAATCAAAAAGGAGAGAATCAAGTGTTTGTTATTACAATTTATGAAAAGATATAGTAGCTTCAAAAAAGGCTGAAAAACTATTATGAGAGAACTGGTACTTTGAGATTGATTATAATTTTTTTGATTGAGTCAAAGACTTATGATTATCGCCAGATCAACTGAAAAATACGGTCGAGGAAAGGGTTTCAGATATAGAGAACAAATTTATACAGATTTGCCAGAAATATGATGCCGCAAGTGATCCATGGTGAACTATTGAAGTAGCTGATCTATGAATAATACTTGAATATGCTATACATTTGCACATGAGAACTCGCAAAAAACGTCAAGAAATTTGAGATATTTGGTGTAATGAATTGAAGAAAAAGTATCATAATAATCCCAAGGCGATAGCCTTACATAAGGAAAAGCTAATTTCTCAATGAATTGATCCAACAAGAATGGATAAATATTTAACTGAGGAGTGAAAAGAAGTTGTTTCAAATGCACTTTCAGCACGAGCAGTTTTATGATATAAGATAGATGATATATTCTATCGTACTGTTAAAGATAAGTTTAACAGCTATAAGTACAGTATTATGTTATTTAGTAATGTAGAAGATTTAATTACATCTGACTACCCTGTGGTAATATGAAATAGGTGTATTTTATTCCCTATCAAGAAAGATGTATGTCTTGTTGGACTAAAAGAACCTCTTAAATTAGATATTAATCGTATTAATTCAGATATTTCATCAAGTGCAGATAATTTTATAGTATGATCCAGCGAAGAACTCATACAGAAATATAAAATTGAAATAGTTATTCCCCATTTTCCACTTTTAAGCTATTTGGATGAGGATCCATCCATTACTACCTTCTTTAAGGTTTCAATCGCAATCTTGAGGCTACAGTGCACCTTTTTTATAGCAAGAATAAAGGTATTCTTCTGAGTGCCTCTATAGTGAGATATTTAGATGCCTTCCAACTTACACTGAAGTATTCCCAAATTCACGAGGATACTTTTTTCGTTCACTTTCCAGTTGGTATTTTCAAGTGATTCTTGGATCATTTCGAGAAATGCTTTCTTCTCAAGCCCCTTCCCTGCAATACTCAGCTCAACATTTACTCATCGTCTGAAGACTACTGGATTGGAAAAAGTAATATCTTTGTATTTTTTCTTCTTGAGAGCTTTCATAATAAGTTCTTTGAGATCAGGAAAATCAAGTTTCTTTAATTGAATTAAAAACTTTTGTTTTATCCCATGTTTTTGATGCGTCATTTAACTTATCAACTGCCCTCGCCACCTTCGCTGCACCAGCAGGAGCAAATGGAATAGCTGTAGCAACTACATTAGTTCAAGCATCTATGAGTCATTCTTTCAGTTCTTTTTTATCTTGTTCCCATCATTTCTGAGAGTCATCTATGAGAGCCTGATTATTTGTGACTGTACCATAAGCATTACGAGCTCACTCATAACCCATTTCAACCCCATTCTTTACTATCTTGCCAGCATCGTAGATAACATTTAACGCATCCCATCATGTTTCAGCTATTTCCCCTGTCGGATCGACTAGATTCACTGGATTATTCCTAACATAGGAATAGGAGTTCCACTGCTGTGGATTTGTGAAGTATTGACTTACACGTTTCGAGAGTCCGACTTCCCAGAAGACTGGATCTTCTGTGGTGAAGCGTCAGATCCGAGGATCATAATATCTCTTTTCGAAGTATTGTAAATCAGATTCTTCATCGAGTTGTTTATTGGCGAAGAGGTATTTATTACTATATCATCACTTCTTCCCCCTTCACTCTTTGTGAAGATACTTCATAGGTGATCGTCTTCTGATAGTTTAATTATTAGTTGGGTCCTTTGATCAAATCATACGCTCCATATTCATCCATAAATATAATAATACTACATTTTCAATTATCAGCGATAAATTCATATTTTTCATTATATCAGTTAATCTTTATTTGTAGATTTTTCTCAAACCCTCCTGAGCAGTAATTGGAATACTCTCACTCTATTATCCCTAATGCTCTATTTTTTGCTTTTTCTTCATTGATACGTAGAAAAAAAAATGTATATAATATCCATATGGCTATTATTAGAGGTATAAAACTTAAAGAATATAATATTTTTTTCATATTTTTATCTTAATAATGGTCACTTAGATAAGTTAGTCCTATTACCGCTTATTGAACTTCGAGAATTTGTACTTAATCATCCTTGTCAAGAAGTGGGTTTAGATGGAGCGAATGATCCTTGTAATTTTTTCTCTCAGCGAATTTGTATATCAAATGAAGTCCCTTTATTATCATATTTATAGTTTACTAATCATAAAGTTTGTACATTTCTTCAGAATCTTTTTGGACTTGACCAATCATTCTTGCTAACTGTAAAATCATATATATCATCATATACCTTTAAACTTCAATTAAAATTCCATGATCCATCATTATTTATGAAAAGTTTTCATTCTGCCTTAAAGGTTAAGTCTCAGTATACTTGATAGTCTTTTCATGGTGCTAAGGTTGTCATTGATTGTATTGCATCATTTCATTGAAATGTGTATTCTCATGGAACTCAGGCATTAATTTTATTATTTATAACATCAAATGAAGCTGGATTTATAAATGATGTATTAATTTCATTGAATGAAACTTGTATGGCAGTTCCATTATTCGATCTATAGTGTGTATCAGCATCTTGCAGTGTAAAGTTTGCAGCCTGATAATACAGATATCTTGTTCTATTGTCTGTATAGCTTTTACTATAGTTGACTATTTCCCCCGTCGGGTCAACGAGATTCACTGGATTATTCCTAACATAGGAATAGGAGTTCCACTGCTGAGGGTCAGTGAAGTACTGAGATGGTCTTTTGGTAAGTCCTACTTCCCAGAATACTGGATCCTCAGTGGTGAACCGTCAGATCCGATTATCATAATATCTCTTTTCGAAATATTGTAAATCAGATTCTTCATCGAGTTGTTTATTGGCGAAGAGGTATTTATTTCTATATCATCATTTCTTTCCTTTCACTCTCTGTGAAGATACTTCATAGGTGATGGTCTTTCCGAATGGCTGGTAGTCAGTCGCTTGGAGGAGGAGTCATGTAGAGGAGAGGTCGAGACTACTGGAGTTCAAATGATCTGCTATATGATAGACGAGCTTATCATCATCTGCAGTATATGGTGTATCATCAGTCTGGGTCTGGAAGGTAGCGATCTTCTCATCTCCGAGCATGATATGAGTGAGAGTAGTCGTGAGTGTGACAGGAGTCGATCATGATGCAGTAGAGCCGATATACGAAGCGATCACGATATACGATCCAGAATCCGTCTCGCCAGAATATGATACTCCTGATCCAGTGTCAGTACTGACAGATCCTGTCTGTATCTCGATCCCACCAGTAGCCGTTGTCTGTCATGATGATGCGAGAGTGCTTCATGAGTCTGTCGTCGTACCACTCGAGGTTATTCATGATCCAGTAGTTGTACCAGAAGATGCCGTGATACCCGAAGATGTCGCTACAGTACCTGTTGCTGTAGACCCTGTATTTATACTGGGTTCAGTGAGAGTTCAAGTATTTACTATTCATGTACCTATGGTTGTTCATGTATTCACTATTCATGAAGAAGTAACTATGAGAGCACCACTCGATGTCGCTCCTGTACTCTCAGATCATGAAGCCGAGAGACTTCCTGATTCCGTAGTGCCAGTAGATGAAAGCAGAGCATCAGGAACAAATAGGAGTGCACCACTCTCATATTCGACTTCATATCCATCGATGACATGATGCTCAGTAATCCCGAGTGATATCTTCGATACTCGACGTCTCGATTGGTCATATGTGTAAGTAGCCTCTTCTCCATTCTTCATCGAGGAGAGCATCTCTCCATAAGGCGAATAGCCAAACAAAAAACTATTCTGAGAATTCTGACGAGTAAGAGTATTCCCTGCTTGATCATAAGTATAGCTCATATCTCAAGCTGTCGTCACTGCATGTGGACTTGTGAAGTCAGTACCTGCATATCCGTAGGACCCGACATCAGTTGCTGACATGATATTACCGATATCATTATATGTATATGCAAAAGTCTTTGACTGATCTCGCCCATAGCCTGCTATATTGTAGCTATACTGAGCATCCGATAATCGATAGAGATCATCGTAGGTATAGTCTATCGTTTTTCTCAGTGGTTCGATCCCTCACTCGCTGTTACGATCCATATTCCCGACAGCATCATAGCGATACTCGGTATCGAGGAAAGTCTGCCCAGAAGCACTTGCGGTAGATCGAGTAAGTCGATAGTTATTATTTGGATCACGATTCGTATTTTTGATCACTCCATTTCCATATCTTATACTCTGCATAGTAGCATTCGGAGCATAGGATATATCACTGATAAGGTGAGTGAGTATACCACTCGGATTGATGTAGTCGACTCATTCTATATATCATTTTTTATACAGATAATCAGTCCTTCCACCATCTGGATATGT
Organism: Candidatus Altimarinota bacterium; assembly: GCA_043770315.1. Lineage (GTDB taxonomy): Bacteria > Patescibacteriota > Gracilibacteria > BD1-5 > UBA2023 > JAGOMW01. The sequence goes on from JAYVIJ010000027.1 coordinate 36,436, forward strand.
CAGAGTAGTGAGTAGAGAAGCAATATTATATCCGTATTGGAGAGTGTAGGATACTCATCCGATCACCCTGCTTTCTGTAGTCTTTCGTCAGAGTGGATCATAAGTATATGAGACT
>JAYVIJ010000028.1:0-4374 GCA_043770315.1 Candidatus Altimarinota bacterium
GTGGGGAGAGCTGCCGAAAAAATAGGAAGAGTTGTTCGAGTTCCATAAATATCCCCTGAATATTAGAGATATCTATAGGAACAGGATTGTGTTTTCAAACAGAAGCTTGAGTACTCGATTGAAGAATTCATCCAACCCCAGAATCATTGAGTACCCCCTTTCCATCTATCACGGTTCATCCATCTATAATATCTCCCTGAGCAAATCTTTGTAATATTTCATCATCACTCAGGCTAAGCAAAGATGCTAAAAGCTCTATTACATCCACAACAGTGGATGATGCTGACCCTCCATCTATCCGAAGCAAAGGCAATCATCAAGAATCCACTTGGGTAGCTGAAGTTTTGAGTCAAGTCATATGAAAAATATTATTCGAATATGAATTATATATAATAATATAACTTAATCAATTTTTTTATCTAACTCTGCTTCCGAAACTCCTCACCGAAAAAGTGGACCATACATATCATCTTCCCGCTCGATGATAAGATCATCCCCATTTTGCCGTACTTCAGTATAGGTAACGTGGGGATTACTGATGATCGCGAGAGGCTGAGACTCATCTCACTCACCCATAGTATGGACTGCTGAAGTGGCAAGCGCATCTGGAACATTGGTCCGTGCATAGTGAAAAGGACGACCAAATATATCCACCTTACCTCGATAGTCCCGTATTCCTTCGAATCCCATATGTCAGAGCGATACCCCTGTGGTACCATTACGGAAAGGGATGGTCCGTGAGTCCGTGATGATAATGCCAAGATGCCTGATATGATATTTTTGTCGTATTTGGGACCAGATCTCATAAGCACTAGAATAGGAATTATGAGGAAGAAGTATGCATTTTCCATTTCCATTTGACTCATCGATCCCAGCATTTGCCATAGGCATACGATCATGGATAGTCAGATGGACATATTTCGTCCTCTCATACCAGCTTGATTCTGCTCGTATATATTCGAGTTTTTCTTCTGGAGTATGTGCGGTAAATGTACGCCTTTCAGCAAGGGCTATGATCTTCGATGTAATGACGAGGACATCACCATCTTGGAGAGAGGGGATATATTCGAATATGAAATCTATGATATTCTCTCATTCGAGAAATATACGAGTTTTTATAGGGGTGATGATCATTTTTTGGAAAAAAGTGAAAGGATAAAATAAGAAATCGGTGTATAAAGAATACCTCAGAGGACCTTATATATCCACCAAGGGATCGCCATCATCAGAATCTTCTCGGGATCGAATACTCAAACAAAAGCAATCGTCATGAACACTGTAGTATCTATAGCCTGCGAGACGATATTCGAAAGAGTTGAAGCGATAAAGAAATTTTTGGTGAGCTTTTTCGCTGCAAAAAATATGACAACATCGATGTACTCTGATGTGAAGTAAGCAAGCAAAGAAGCGATACTCACTCGTAGAGATAGAGAGAAAATCATATCATACGCTTCACCGATACGAGAGTAGGTCGATGGTGACCAGACAAAGCTATTCGTGAGAAGATTCCCAAATGTGAAGAATATGAGAGCGAGAAATCCTGCATAGACGAATCGCTTCGACATTTCTCTCCCATAGACTTGACCGACGATATCTGTCGTGATAAATATGATCGGTATGAAAAATACTGCAAGGGAAAGGTGTGTCCCAAAGAAAAATGGGATCGTCTTCATGCCAAGGAGATTGGAGGCAAAAAGTGCTGCGATATATACCGCAAGGGCATAAAAAAGTTTTGTATGAAACATAAGTTTGGAAAAAAAAGGAGTAAGTAAACTAACGTGGAAGTTTTTTTCCTCATAGCAATTCCCGAAATCTCCACTGCACAGAAAGAATAAGTTCATATGGATTTATCTTATCCTGGGCTTGGAGTATCCTCAGCCTCGTACGCTTGAGCTGCGCTTGTGTAGGAGATTCTTTTATGTATTTGATGAGCTGAACGGTCGTATCGATCATCGTCGTTGGGTAGAGCATGAGAAAAAATTAGACAATAAAAAAACACCCACTTTCGCGGGTGTTCGAGGTTTTATAGATTTATAAAGCTACGAAAAATACCCGCATGAAGCAGGTGAGGAACAAGTGAAACTCGACCATGTAGTAAGACGATTTGAAAGTAACATAAGAGAAAGTATATTTGGGTTCATTTTTTTGTAAAGAGTTTTTTTGCGTTTTGTTGCAATCACTTCATAAAAATGAAGTGAAAAGGCTTTTCTAAAATTTCTTTTTCAGGAGATATTTTCACTTGTTTTCTCCTCCTTTTTCCCTATATTATGCCCATGAGCAAACCAAAATCTATCCGAAACTTCTGTATCATCGCCCATATCGACCACGGAAAGTCGACTCTCGCTGATCGCCTTATGGAGATCACTGGCACCCTCGAAAAGCGAGAAATCCAGTCTCAGACACTCGATAACATGGATCTCGAACGAGAGCGTGGTATCACCATCAAGCTCACACCTGTGCGTATGGAGTGGAAGGAGACTGAACTCAATCTTATCGATACACCGGGACATGTCGATTTCCAGTATGAGGTCTCTCGTTCACTCGCTTCTGTCGAAGGAGCGATCCTTGTTGTCGATGCGAGTCAAGGAATCGAAGCTCAGACCCTCTCGAATGTCTATCTCGCGATCGAGAATGATCTCACGATCATCCCAGTACTCAATAAGATCGATCTCCCGAGTGCGGATGTCGACCGAGTGAGCGAAGAAGTCATGAATCTTCTCGGATGCAAAAAAGAAGAGATTATCAGCGTATCAGCAAAAACAGGGATGAATGTCGAAACCATCCTCGATGCGGTGATCGAGCGAATGCCCGAACCAAAGAAACTCTCGAAAATATCAGAACTTCTTCCACATGAATCAGAAAACTTTGAAGCATGAATCGTAAAGTGACTCATCTTCGATTCTCAGTATGATCCTTACAAATGAGTCGTCGTCTATCTGAAGCTCTTTTCCTGAGAGATCAAAAAATGAGATAAACTCGAATTTATCAATACAGGGGCTAAGATAGAAGCACTAGAAGTCTGATGTTTTCGTCCGAAATATTCTCCGACAGATGTTCTCTATGAAGGAGAGATCGGGTATGTCGTGACAGGACTCAAGTCGATCCACGAAGCCCGTGTCGGTGATACAGTGTTCGCTGGACCAAGTGAATCCAAAAATGCAATCACGGGATTTAAGAAAATCACTCCTTATATATTTGCCTGAGTATTTCCCGTGGAGACCGATGAATATCCAAAAATGAAAGATGCGATGGAAAAACTCCAACTCAATGACTCTTCTCTCGTAGCAGAGCATGAAGCCTCACCCGCACTCTGATATGGCTTTCGTTGTGGATTCCTTGGACTCCTCCATCTCGATATCGTGAAAGAGCGACTTTGGCGAGAACACGCTATGGACGTCATCATCACGAGTCCTCAAGTGACGTATAAGGTACTTATAACGGGAGATAAACGAGCTGACTACCCACGTGCCACTCCTGAACTCGTGGAGTTCGATAGTCGTACGTGTACCTATCTCTGGATATCGAATCCTGAAGATCTTCCAAAACCTGGAACCTATATCCATATCGAAGAGCCGATCGCGAAAGTCGAGATGATCACCCCGAATGAGTATATAGGAAACCTGATGGCTCTTGCTCAAGAGCGAAGAGGAATTTTCAAAAATCAAACCTATCTCGATGCCTCTCGTGTCGTACTGCACTATGAAGTCCCGATGAGTGAACTGGTAGGAGACTTCTATGATGATCTTAAAAGTCTATCGAGTGGATATGCAAGCCTCCACTACGAGCCTCTCAGGTATAAGCAAGATGATATCGTGAAGCTCGATATCCGTGTGGCAGGAGATCCTGTCGATGCTTTTGCGATGATGGTACACCGTTCTCGTGCTCGCTACCTCGGTGGTCGAGTATGCGAGAAACTGAAGGATAATATCCCGAAGGCACAATTCGCTATCGCGATCCAAGCGGCTATCGGAGGAGACGTCGTCGCGCGCGAAGATATCTCAGCACTCCGTAAGGATGTCACTGCGAAGCTCTATGGAGGAGATATCACTCGTAAACGCAAACTCCTTGAGAAACAAAAAGAAGGAAAGAAAAAGATGAAACAGTTCGGAAGAGTCTCTATACCAAGTGAGACGTTTGTAAATATCCTCAAAAAATAAATTCTAATCTTCCATGTAGTGACGAAAAACTTTGTACATAAGAGCTTTCCGCACATGTCATCGAATAGTATTTATCTCCCATTTTTTTCCTGTCTTTTTTTGAGAACTCAGAGTTTTTCCTCATGGTAGATTCAGGGTAGCCTTGCAGGAATCTGCATCTACTTGTTCCTGAAAATCAAATATTTTTCCTTCTCAGATAATAAGGCGAGTTTGAGAA
>JAYVIJ010000029.1:0-4373 GCA_043770315.1 Candidatus Altimarinota bacterium
TGAGGCTCTGGAGTTCAGAGGAATTTTCCTGTGAGGAGTCATCACATGATACTCCCATACGCATAGAATGCTATATTTCTTTCTCGACAATGTGTGAGCATTTTTTTCTCAGGTCTGCGATCGATCACGTTATACTGACTCTGGCTACTGATAGGTACAAAATCACACTCTTTTTCGAGTTTGAGCAAGAATTCTACAGAACAATTAGTCACCCCAATTCAGTGTATGAGTCCTTCGTATTCTAGATCTTTAAGTGTTTTTATAGAAATAAGGTAGGTATCTATCTCATAGTTCCACTGGTGGAATTGAACCAAGTCTAGATAGGCTCGTCGAGTTCTTTGTATCGACCTGAGAATCAGTGATCGGGTTCATTCTTCGGTGATCTCTCTATTTTCTATGGCCACAAGATCAGGAACATGCTTGGTATGGATCCTTGGGAGTATATGTCCAGATCAATAGATAGTATCTAGGCTCTCTCCTATACTCGCCTCCACTCATGTATAGATATCGGCACAATCAATAGCAGTGATGCCTGCCCCTATATATGCCTTATAGATATCAATTGGGTTAGCTTGATTATCCGAATGTCATTCGGATAGTTGCCATCCTCAGAGGATTATTTTTGAGTGGGAGTCTCCATTGCGGAGATTGCATTGAGGGATACTGTTTGAGTTCATATGTTTTATATATTGAGTTGTTCGCCAGAGACCTGATGATGATAAAAAGTGGTTGTGCCCGTACGAGTGATGCGGAATATAGCTCAACAATGGATATCTACAGCTGACACATCCGAGTCTGTACTCATCCAATCGTTACTATGTGTAGTTCTTTGCTTTGCGGCTAATAGAGGAATGATAGCAGCAAGATTATAAAATGAAAATCATTGTCACATAGGAAAATATATATTTTCTCATCTTACCTCAAAGTAGTCTCATATTTTTGCTCAATCTGTCATCGTCTTTCATTCACTGAATTGAATTAGCTCTACTCGTAAGTTGTACAGTTCGAATGCATCGTTCGTATATTCCATCGTAAATAGTGATTACAATAATATTGTATTAGCAAGATAATACAATATTATTTATTTCGTATATAAAGTCAAGGTATTGTTATAGGGAAATGTATTATTTAGCTGTTGAGTTCGTCTGAGTTGTGATACGAGCCTTTGTATTATCTATAATAGTTGAGAAATACATTGGCACATTGACTGCTCATCATGTTCATTCCGTTCCGACAAATACTTCTGGTAAATATTTTTTTACATTTCACTGATGATTCATACGAAATTTTTTGAGTGTATTTGTTAATATATTTAATTTCTCAAGAAAATCAGGTTTTTCGGAGTATCTTTTATATAAATCTCCATTTATCATTACTCATCTCTCAGCTTCTTCCATATCGATAATTGTAGTATATCATCTTCAAGATATTTTTGGCCTCACGACATGAGCGTTCTTAGATAGTGCTGCAACTTTTTCTATACCTAGTACAATATCGAGTGTTGGAAAAATACAACTTGATGCTCAGCTTGGTCCAGGATACCTCTCATTATCTAGTAGTCTGAAATTTATACCCGAAAAAAATGATCGAAATCTTGAAAAAGCTTCTTTATCAAAACTTCTATACATTTCCCCCATTTTTCACACAGCAAATTCTAGCCTATGGTTAATGTCAGTCAATATAGTCAGTCAATCTTCGTTGCTAATGGTAGTATCATTAGCTAATTGTATTAATTTTTGAAGTTCTGGATAGACTTCTAATTCTATAGCTCGGTGGATTTTATAAAAAAATATTTCATGTGTTGCATCTGGTCATTGTGTGAATGTTTTCGGATTTGTATCCAGTGGATTTATCAGGATGATTCATTCGTATGTCAAAACAGGTGCCAGTCATAGTGCCTCACTGACTCTATCGGTAGATCTTTTAATATTCTTTCAGGCATGAGTATTATTTGCGTTTAATCTTGCTTCGAACATAGTTCTATTAAGGTAATCTTCCTCCCGCATCTCTAGTGATTTATTCATATGATTAAGTATACTGTATTAGTAAGGTAATACAATATTATTTGAAATACGGTTTAAGTCAAATGTTTCTATAACAAAAAAATCCATATTTGATATGGATTTTTTTTGGATATATCGATTGTTTATTGTTATTGGACTAGAGTATTTTTCCAAATACACACATCTCATCTCCTATGCTTTTGGTTGCATGGGTGAACACTACTACTCCATCGTATGGTGCATATATTGGCTCTATTCCATCATGAGCAATGAGCTCTCACTCTTTTACTCATTCAAAATCGAGCCACTTTTTGATAAATTGGAATTCTGTAGTTTTTGCTTTGATGATGGTATCAAGATGATATTTCTTTTGTGATGCAGTGATCGTTGGTATTCATCCTATGTTACCTGTTGCTCTGAGGAGACTCATGATTGAGTTACGAGCCATAAGTCCATCATCATCGAAGTGGATCGATCCCGCCTCTATACAGAGTCATATCTTGTTGATGCTATTCATATATCCATCACTCCCGCCTGGATGGAGAATATCGAGTCCAGAGATAACCCTATCTACAGGGAAATATTTATCCCATTCGCTATGTTCAGAGATCAGAAAAGGTATCGAGTTCTCAGTATTGAGAGTATTATGCACATCGAGGAGGATATCGCTCTCTCGGAGTATCGGGAGAATCTCCTGAGCTCTGAGATCTTCGTATGTGGATCACTGAGGAATATCGTGAAATGCCCGATTCATATTTTTTTCTGTTTGTCGGATATTTTGTGTTATAGCACGAGGATTGGCTCGGGAAATGATATAAACAATACCACTTGTAATATCTAAGGACTCACAGAGTTCAAACAAGATAGTCTGACCAGATTTCTCATCTCAATGTACTCATGCCATGAGTGTGATTATCTTTCATGGTTTTCATGAGTCAAGTTTCCAGATTCATGATAATAGTTCGGATTTTTTCATAACTACTGTAGTATATTATATATCCAATTAATTCAAACTTAAAATAAAAAAATCCCATCAGTAACCCTGATAGGAAAATAAATCTACTCAACTAGATCACTACCACTGCGTGTTCCTCTTGCACCATGAGTGCCCGCTTCGACCGACTCTGTTTCGCGAGTGATCTATCCTGAGCTCGGTAGAGGCTCAGTGCCATAGGATCTACCCCGAATGACTCGAGAGCGAGTGCACGAGAGTGATAGGATGCGAGAGCATGAGGGCCCATGTTGGTGATATCTGTAGTCATATTTGTATTTTTATTATATATGTATAGAGTGTATCATATGTTTTTGGTCTCGTCAATTTTTTCTCATGAATATATCTCTCCGCCTCGCGAACTACATCAGTAGATATGCTCCATCAAGACGCAAAGTGATAGCATATCTCTGCAAAAAGAATTGCCTAGATCCTGTGACATTACTCTCAGAAAATGGATATGATGAATCATTGATGGCCGATATGTGGATGAGATCGTTCGTCTCACTCGGCAAGGGAAAACGGGAGATGAGCATGAAGCTTATGAAAAAAGAATTCCCAAAGGAGATGATCCTCGAGAAAATCGAAGCGTTCGACTCGGAAATTCATGACTGGGAGATGCATCGATCGAGTGTGATGCATCAGGTCGCGACGCTCGAGCAGCGGGGCAAGTCTCGCCGTATCATAGCTATGCAGATCACTGGCAAATATCCATATTTCCAGGATGAGATCGCAGAGCTCTTGATTGATCAAAATGATACCGAAAATATCTGAAAAGAAGTGCAAAAATACAGAAATCGATATAATATCGAGGACAAGAAAATCCGAGAAAAGATGATCGCATCACTCCTGAGAAAGGGTTTCTCCTACTCGGATATCAAGAAGGCTATATCAGGAGATGATAAGTAGAGTGTCATCGCGAGCTTGCACAGTAATCTAGCTAATATAAAGAGCAAGATCTCTCGTCGTCCACGATACAGGACTCTGTCGAGATGACAGACACAAGTTTTTTTAATTTTTCCAAAATATGTTCATCTGCTCATCATGCTCCGAGACATCACCGAAATGGGTAGGGAAGTGCCCGAAGTGTGCTGAGTGGAACACATTCCACGAGTCAACCGTACAAAAATGAAAGAATAAAATATGAACCGGCAAAGTCCTAGCAACTAAGGGAATCGATCCACTCGCTACGACAAACAAGATGGAGAGATATCCGAGCTCATCAGGTGAGCTCGATGCCGTCCTCGGGGGTGGACTCTCAGCTGGATCACTTGTTCTCCTATCGGGTGAGCCTGGAATAGGGAAGTCGACACTCGCACTCCAGATGAGTGAGTGGTATGCGAGTCGCAACCAAGAGGTACTCTATATCTCTGGAGAGG
>JAYVIJ010000030.1:0-4219 GCA_043770315.1 Candidatus Altimarinota bacterium
CGAGAAACTGAAACAGGACTGAGTCAAACATGCGATGGTGACATGGATTCCCTATTCGAGACAGGATATCCCAGCAGGATGGAGACGACTCTGGCTCACGGATCACTTCCAGGAGACAAGTGTGAATGAACTCACACCAAACTATAGAACAAAATGGAATGATCGAGCCCGCCGAGCCATGAAGAAATATGATAAATCCTGAGCTGAAGTGAGAGCCGTCGATGCAGATACATTCATAGCAGCATTCCAGGCATCACACGTGAAGAGCTGGAACTATAAGATGATCAAAAATGACTACATCCGCAACTACAAGCGGATCCGATCATTTGCTCCTGACAAGGTGAGGCAGTGGCTCGTGTACAGTGAATGACGGGCAGTCGCAGGACTCGCCTGTCTCGACTACATCGACAATCACTCGGTGCACTTCGTCGCATTCACGGATACGGCAGCCTATCCGATCCAGTGAGGGACGGCTCTCATCGATGAGTGGTTCCGATCATCTCTCGAGCGAGGCATCAAGTATATCACCTTCGATCAGCTCCGCAATCCGCATGGGCCGTCGGATCAACGAGGATACACCGAGTTCAAAGAGAACTTCGTCGAATACAGGCTCTCTTTCCCACGGGCATACTTCAAAATGTTCTAAAAAATCCCGCAAAAGCGGGATTTTTGTTTAGAAGATATCAGAACATGTAAACGACGCTTTACATGTTATCAGAACATGTAAACTTTTATATGATTTTCTTTACATATCATTTTTATATGTCTCATTTTTTCCATATTTTGATACATGTTATCCTATATGTCTCACGGATGAGACATATAGGATATTATAAGAGTCCTATAAGAGTTTCTTCTCTTCTTTTTTGATACGGGATTTTACTTTGGAGATATTTTCTGGTATTTCCAGATGCTCTGGCATAGTACCTCCGATCTCATGGATTGTAGAGCGGATCTTGCGTCCGACTTCATAGTGTGCCTGACTCGCCCCTGATTGCCCCTTGATATTATCTCTCTTGATCTTGGCCTCAGCCTGTGTCGCTCGGAAGAGATTGGCTGCGAGCTCCTCACTCCCCATATGATCGAGTATCTTCTCTGTTGGACTGAGTTTCTTATGGGTGTGGATATCTCTCGACCGCATACCACCATAGAGTCCCATATATCCATAGTCCGTGAATTCCCCATAGTTCCAGACTCCCGCCTGCTTCGCGGTACTCGCGAGGTTCTTATTATGCTCAGTGAGATCTGATCTCAGCTCAACTCTTTTTTTATCATCGATGAGGTTCTCGGATATCTCCTGTCGGTGCGTCTGTATAGCGAAATATGATTGTGCCTGAGCGATCTCCGTCTTGCGTGGATCCCCGTTCTGAGCGATGAGATAACAGGCATATCGCGAGAGATGATAGTCAACCACTTCTCGACTTCATCATTTTCATACTTCGATCATCTTCCCAGCTCCGAGAAAATGATCCTGTGGCTTCTGTTTGCTGTTTTTGCAGGATTCGATAGCTCGTTCTATGGCTCACTCGAATCGCTCCCACTTCTCATAGCCGAGAAGTGTCTGGAGCTCACGAGCAGACCAATACTCCTGATCGTGTTCGTTGGTATGGCGGATAGAGTCAAATAATGAAGGAGTCATAGAGAGGTACTAATAGATACAAGCAGTATATCCAAAATCAAACTCTCTCCAAGCAAAATCCCTTGCAAGAAGTGTATAGTATTGTATATTTTGTATACTATTTTAGTCTTTCCTTATCATCTTGGGGAAATGGATTAAATTTCCAATCAGCAATATTCCATTCCATTTTTCTCCAGAGCTCATATCTCTGATACCATGCATTTTGTATCTGATTTCCATTCAATATTACATAAAGTGCTTTCCCGTTTATTCTAGCAAGTTGTTCACCATCAGCCATAGGATTCTCAACAGTTATTGGAAAAATTTGAACCCTAGTGTTCAAAGAACAGGATCTTCCAGGCTTTCTTTCAGTTCAGAGTTGAGCCATATTCATATCAACATTTACTTTTTTTATCCACTCACAGTCAGTTCCATATTTTTGGTTGTATACCTGAAAAAAACTTCGTACAGATTTTTCATAACTACCCTGTAGAACTTTTATATTTTGATCGAACATGATTCTATTTTCTATATAAGTGTAGAGTGAATTGGCTGAACTATAGTATGAAAATCATGCAGGAACAACTATGAGTGAAGCAAAAACGACAGTAGCAATCTTTCTAGTAGTTTTTTGTCAGATGAAATTTTTTTTCATCGTCATAAAGAAATCCCTAATCTCATCCCAAAGTTCTGTGAAGAAGATTTTTATCAATCACCAAAAACTGGAAATAATTTTTTCAGTATGTTCTATTTTTTCATCAGAGTGTTGCATAAAAAATTAAAGTTAACTAATACTTGTTTGATTAGGGTTAAAATCAGGATCACTGGAGATCCATTTTATTTTTAATTTATCAACTTTTCATTCGGAATCTAATACTGCATTTCAACAAATCGTTACATTATGACTATTTTCAGGCTTCAAATAATCAATTGCTTGAGATATCATCTCAGGATCAATAATACATAGAATTTTTTGCTTTCAAATTTCATCCTGATTTTTTCTTGCCTGAAAAGAAAAATGATACTTATGTGCCAAGCCATAATAATCAACAAATACTCAAGTTATTCGTCTTTCCACTGTATGCTTTTCATCGAAATCTTCCTCTAATCTATCAAGAAACTTTCATCAATTATCCCAAGGTGAAAAATACTCCTTATCTGCAGTAGTTATTTCTGCTACTTCGACTTCTTTATTTCAATCTCTATATCATAATTTCATTATATCTTCTTTTCAAGCCTCAAGATTATATAAATCATTCAGATATGGAGCAAGTGATTGGTAATTTTCCCAACTTTTATAATCAAAAATTCTTTTTTCTCAAGAAAAATTTGTTAAGGGAATAGAATTTCACTCTATTTTTCATTGATCGAGCACTTGATTCTTTGAAAATCTTTTCAATGCGAACTGATCGCCTAGGGTTCCCATAAAATGTTCAAAAAATGCCTTAATTCAAAAATTTTCAAATATTAATTTGGATCCATATAGTAATTCCGCACTTCATATAGGATGTTGTTGGAATGTATCAATGATTGACATAATCAGGTCTGTAGATCATTCTGATATATCTTCTATCTTAATAACTGGTTGAAAATCTGGCTTATTACAATCTTTTGAATATTTTTTTAGAATTTTAGAAAAAGCTATAAGTGTTTTTCATGCTTTTTCTATATCCATTCGTCATTTACTTGCTTCGGGTCAATCAAATTTAATATAAATCTTGAATTCACTATCTTCCATGCTAATAAAGTTAAGAATTAAGAACCATCTTTTTCTCCTCCTCACTCAGTCCATACAACTCGAACACCATCTCATCTATCTCGCGGTCTGTAACTGCTAACCGTGATACGATATCACGCACCTCAGTGGCTCGCTTGTAGAAATATGCCATGAGTTCTTCTTGTTCTTCCAGTGATATTTTCACTTTCAGTTCTTGGACGAATAGAGCAAAGTCGAGTTCCCACCACTTCTCCAGCTTGCGAGTGATCTTGTCTATCTTGTATTTTGCAGAGATATTGCGGAGAAATCCATCACTCTTCTCGTGAAGTTCCTGATTGAGTGCGAGCATCATATCAGCCCGATCGATGAATGGTTGCTGTTCGGTAAGAGAAATATTTGGAATTGGAAATTGTTTTAATTCTCCTGCCTTTAGTTGAGGAAATAAGCCTCTTTGCATCTTTCCTAACTTATTCACAAACCAAAAAGAAATAACTCTTGAATTAAGAACAGATAAAAGATATTTCATACTTGAATGTGCTTTTACATTGAATAAGACTATGTAATTTTGATCATTTATTATATTAGCACTTATCATTACACAGTTTATGCAATATGGTCTTTTTGAAGGAATTACACGAACTATAAGATGATCATCTGCGAATAATGCTTTTGTTCTAGACTCTCATAGATTTGATCAATACTTAATATAAGTTCATGACCAAGTAAAATCATATCTTTTAGCATCACTTCCATCTATATACTGGAGCCAAGTATTATCAACTCTTTCATAAGAATGATAAATCCGCTGATCTATAAGATCTTGAGTTTGAATTGGATATCAATTTCATTTTTTATAAGCTACTATACCATTTGATATATCAATA
>JAYVIJ010000031.1:0-4031 GCA_043770315.1 Candidatus Altimarinota bacterium
GATCTCTGTCTTCATTCTGTTTGCAAATTCTACAATAGTCTCATTCGTCTTTTCTTGTGTCTTGTAGTTGCGGACGGCGATAGTACGACTCTGCATCTCCGCATCTCCGACGACGAGGATATAGTTCACATGGTCGATCTCAGCATTTCGCATCTTTTTACCGAGGGAGTCATTGGAGTCGTCGAACTTGACTCTGAGTCATGACTTCTTGAGCTCTGCGTATACCTCATCAGCATATGGGAAGAAGTTCTCCCCAACTGGTATGATACGGACTTGTTCAGGGGCGAGCCACAGTGGGAATGTCCCTGCAAAGTGCTCGATCATGATACCCATGAACCGTTCCAGAGATCCCGATATCGCCCGATGGATGACGACTGGTTGTTCGTCTTCGTTTTTCTCATTTTTGAACGAGAGCTTGAACCGAGCCGGCTGGTTAAAGTCACACTGGATTGTAGCGAGTTGCCACTCGCGTCCAATAGCATCCTTGAACATGAAGTCGAGCTTGGGCCCGTAGAACGCTGCCTCACCTGGCATAGGCCGGTAATTGAGACCATTCGCAATAGCAGCTTCCTCCAGAGCCTGTTCAGCGATCTCCCACACATCATCGCCTCCGAGATATTTCTCGGGAGTGAGTGGATCACGGATCGAGAGCGATACCCAGTATCCGTCCATCAGGCCAAAAGTCGTATAAAACTGCTTGATCACATCGACGATAGACGAGACTTCGTCTTTGATTTGCGATACTCGACAGAAGAGATGTCCATCATCCTGAGTGATCGATCGTACTCGAGTGAGTCCTGAGAGTTGTCCCGTCTTCTCATCACGATATACCGTCGCCGGCTCGAAGTAGCGAACTGGCATATCACGATAGGAGAACTGATTATCCGCGAATATCTGCATGTGGTGTGGACAGTTCATCGGCTTGAGGAAGAAGTTCTCTTTGCTCGTTCCACCATACACGGAGAACATATCTTCGAGGTATTTACCAGCATGACCACTTGTCTGATAGAGCTCCTCCTTCGCGAGATGAGGTGTACATACACGATCATATCCACGATCCTTGTGCAGATCCCAGAGATAGTCCTTGATCGCTTCACGGATGATCATACCGTTGGGCTGGATGAGGGGGAGTCCAGATCCGACCATATCTGACACAGTGAAGAGCTTCAGTTTTTTCCCGAGGATTCTATGATCGCGTTTCTTTGCCTCTTCCATCATGTTCTCATACGCATCGAGCTCCTCCTTGGTATCAAAAGCGAGACCATAGATACGAGTAAGTTGCTTATTCTTGGCATCACCTCTCCAGTAGGCTCCTGCGAGTTTGTCGAGTTTGAACGAGTCCTCTGGGATCTCACTCGTGAACTGGACATGAGGCCCCTGACACATATCGATAAAAGTGGAAAGTCGGAAGTCGAATGCCCCATCTCCCCCTAAGATAGGGGGATTAAGGGGGTGTGTTCAGTTTTCTTGCACACCCCTCCCGGCCTCCCCTATTTTAGGGGAGGAGCCCAAGTTCAGAAACTCAAAATCCCGATACACTGGATTCTGGAACTTGCCGATATTGGCATAAAATCCGATCACCGTCTCACCCCGAGCTGCGAGATCCTCGATCATCTCGAGCTTGTAGATCTCACCGAGAGCGGTCGTGAACGCCTTCGCATCAGCGACGGAGAGCGAGAATTGACGGAACTCTTGTCATTCACGGACGATAGACTTCATCTTTTTCTCGATATCCTTGAGTTTTGCTTCCTCTAGGGTAGCGTCCATGAAGTCAATATCATAGTACCAACCCGTATCAATATCAGGTCATATTGCGAGGCGAGCATCTGCACCCATGACCATGCGAGTGGCTTGGGCCATGATGTGGGAGAGAGAGTGGCGGCGAGTGGAGAGAGAGAGAGACATAGGGGAGGAGGATTAGTGAGTTATTTTTTTATTCTACAGTATCATTAAATAGTTTTTGTCTTTCAGTACAGGATTTATCATCAATGTTACATTGATCATTTTTCCATATAATTTCTTTTCCTGATAAATAATCGATAATTATATGACTGTAAGGACCTGAGGTTTTATTTGAAATTCCATATAAGCAACTATCATACTTTTTACTATAAAAAATGTTTGATAAATAATAATTTGTATCATTTTTATATTTTTCTACAGCAGAAGGTTTATATTTTTCACATTCTTGCTTTTTCTTAAAGGTATCATCTTGAATTTGCTTTTCAAGTTCCGTAATTTTTCTTTCCTTTTCATCATTCCAGTCTATCGTACACGATGAGAGGAGGATCAGGGGGATGAGGAGGAGGGTGAGTTTGTACATAGAGTGATGATTATAATCGAAATAGATTTGGAGTTTTGGAGATTTCTGATATACTGGATTTACAAAATTGCCAAACGGCACTCGAGATCGCCCTACGAAAGTAGGGCTTTCGCTTTTTATGAGATGATCTTGATATACTGAGTCTTGATCTCTGCGAATATACCACGACCGAGACTCGTGATTTTTCTTCAGACTCTATTTTTGATTTTATGAGATGCCATTCCTGGAAGTGTTTCATAGTTTTGAGAATTAGATTTGGAGATTTGGAGATTTCTGATATACTTATCGCAAGTCTTTTAGCGAAGACACTTTCTCTGTCAGGTATGAGTGCAAAATCATCTCACGATGTCTCATACAATTCACCGAAGGTAATACGATCTGGGGCGTCTCGTGCGTCATAAGGATCGTTTTTTATTTGCTGCGTTCGAATGTGGAGATGAGATAGAGCCGCCTATCACCATCTGTGATCTCTTCTCTGACATGGAGTCCGAATAAGTATCCGTCAGCAGTTTCAGAGGAACATTCGATACACTTTTGCTTTTCTATTATCTTTTCGTATGAGGAGATATTTTTTGTTTTGAGGAGTTCTATGGCTGCTGTGAAGAATTGCATTCGTCTGTTTCTATCTTTCCTATTTTCTATGCATTCGAGGTACTTAGTGAGGAAGATGAGTCGTTTCTTCCCGAATCAGAATGATATGATTTTCGGATGAGCCTGTATATATTCTTCGATACTTTTTTTCAGAGGTGTGCCTTTGCGAATGGAGATGGTCGATGATACGCGAGTCATGAGAGGATATGAAGTGTAGTTGAGAGTAAAGAGTCTTGTTATGAATACTTTTATTTCTTGCAAAAACTCTTATTCACATATCTTTTGATCATTTTTCCAGTTTTAGTATTTTTCACGAGGATATAACATCCTCACTTTGCTCATGTATAGTACTTGGTTGTAGGAGTTTTTGTGGCACTCGTTGTAGTGGTACTCTTTGGGCTGATCTCACCTGAGACAGTAGCAGCGAAGAGAGATGGAGAGATGAGGAGTGATGCAACGAGAGCGAGTGAGAGGAGACGCATAGTAGAGGGGGTTAGAAAAAAATGAGAGATGACTTGGAATAAAAAAACTCCCATGAATCGAGGGAGTTCTGAGTGTGATCAAAAAGAGCCTTACGATATCGTCGGGAGAAGATTGTATGTGCTCGTACCAAGTCATGTGACCATGTCTATAGGTTGGTTATAGATTAGGATGAGTATATTGATTTTTGTTTTTCTCGCAAATTATTTTGCTCTCATATACTCTTCTCACTTCATCGTGATCTGTCGTCATCGTGGTGTCCGCTCGATGAATCCGATCTGCAGGAGATACGGCTCGACGACATCCTCGATAGTGGCGATCTCCTCTCCTATCACAGAGGCGAGAGTCGAGAGTCCGACTGGTTTGCTATGGAATGTGTCGACGAGATGCGAGAGCAACTTGCGATCAAGTATATCGAGACCGTGAGCATCCACACCGAAGCTGTCGAATATCGCCTCGCATTCAGATTTGGATTCTATTGATTTCCCGACTGTTGCATAGTCTCTGAGGATCTTCGCATACCGATTGGCGATACGAGGAGTACCACGAGATCTCAGTGCAATTGCCATGACGGCGTCAGGACTGATCTGAGTAAAACCGAGAATTGAGAATGATCGCTTCACGATCTTCGCGAGAT
>JAYVIJ010000032.1:0-32436 GCA_043770315.1 Candidatus Altimarinota bacterium
TGACAAACTTCAGACACTATTCTTATGCTTTATATGGAACGTGAGGAAATACTATTTAGAACTCTAGAGAAATATCTCCTTTGAGATAGATTGTCAAAAGGCTTTATCGATGATAGCTGAGTTCCTGATGTTGAGTGATTCGTCGATTTCTCACTTTGAGTACAAAATAGAAGAAAAAGTAGAGTTGGTGCATGATTTGAGAATCATATTGAATATATTTTTCAGTTAAAAAATGTGCAGTATACTACAAAAGTTATTACAGAAAATAAATCGAAACCTGATTTTCTTTTCCCGAGTATTGAAGCCTATAGAGACTGATCTTATCCACACTCGAAGTTAAATATTCTATGAGCAAAAACAACTTGTAAGGATAGATGGAGGCAAGTTTTATCTGAAGCAGATAGAGTAGAGACAAAACACCTTATAACATTGCAAACAGCAATTAGTGAAGCTCAAACAAACGAGATGAGAAGTAGAAGTTTACAGCTTGTAATACCAAGAAAACTTCATGAAACATATAATAAAAACCAACAAGATTGGCTCATGAGTCTCGATGGTTTTATAGATCTTGTAAAAACGAATGCACTAAAGTAGAAGTTTACAAATTTCAGTTTTCAAATATACTCTTCCGTGTTGATTTACTCTCTTATTTTTTGACTTATGAAATCCATGATTTCTGAGTCTCGTAAAGATTTGATAGATTCGTTTTGACTACCAGAAAAAATCAAAATCCGTCCGTAAGGATGGATTTTTATTTTTTCTCTTTTGTATTTCGGTGGGGCGAGAATCGAATCGGTTCGACCGAAGGGAGAATTCAGAATGCTACGGATAGCATTCTAAAAGATGAGAGAGCCGGCACGCGGCGGAGAGCGTGGAGCCCCGGCATGTCCACCATTTGTCATATAAAACCCCACAAAAAGTGGGGTTTTTAAGTAAGAAATATGATTTTTGACGGAACGAGAATCTAAATGTGAGTGAGGGCAGATCGACTATTTGTAAGATAAATCCCCACTTCGATGGGGATTTTATTATTGATTCGCTTGAAGATATTCGAGATACTCTTGGAGAAGGGTTGGATTTTTCTGATTTTGCATGAGAGTCTTATTGCTGATCTGCCCGGTCTTATGAAGATCGATGAGAGCATGTTGCATCAGGATTTGTCCATCCTGTCTTCCTGTCTCCATCACGGAGTAGAGATGACTGATATTTCCGTCCATGATGATATTCTGACAAGAATCGGTATTGATGAATACTTCTCGTGCGACGATATGTCCGGTTTCATCTTTGTTTGGAAGGATGATCTGTCCGATGATGCAAGAGAGGACGAGCGCCAGCTGGATACGCACCTGAGATTGCATCGTCGCAGGAAAGGTATAAATGAGACGATCGAAAGCTTGGATTACATCATTGGTATGGAGGGTCGATATGACGAGGTGTCATGTCTCTGCAAGAGTAAGTACCGCAGAGATAGTCTCTTGATCCCGCATCTCTCCGACGACGAGGACATCTGGGTCTTCACGCATAGCATCTCTCATTGCCTGATCGAAAGATGCGACATGTTTTCCGACTTGCTTTTGATGTATGAGGCTTTTTTTATCTCGAATGACGTATTCGATAGGATCTTCGACGATGATGATATGTTTGTGAGAATTTTCGTTGAGATAGTCGACCATAGCCATCAGAGTCGTCGTCTTTCCGCTTCCCGTACCTCCTGTGATAAGGATCAGTCCACGATCTTCTTGGAGAAGCTTCAGGATATTAGGCTTGAGCCCGACACTTTCAGCTGTCGGGATTTCTTTTTTGATCGTTCGGAGAGCGACGCTGAGTCCTTCATTGTTCTTTGAGACATTCGCACGGAATCTCGTCCCCTCATATTCATAGATAAAGTTGATACCTATTGCTGAAGATTCGATCTTCTCTTTATCGAGGAGTGGATTCATAAAAATGATGAGATCGATCATATCTTCGATCGTGAGTTTCCCGAAAGATTCGATCGGCTCGACACCACCACTGGTTGTACGAATATAAGGAAAATGTTCGCTTCCGATATGAAGATCGGTGATATGATTTTTTATCACCTCATTGACGAGTTGGACGTATTTATCGATAAGTGGTTTATTGGGCATAGGATCAAAGTAATAAACAAATATTACAATAATTATACCTGAATCTAATGACTCCACCAAAAAAAGATTTAATTTCGATCAATACTCCTATTGATAAAGAGGATATAATAATCCTACTATAATTCCTTGCGAACACGATCCAGAATATTTTTTCGTTCTCATGCATCGATCTGGATTCATTTATATTCTTGCTCTTCGATAAATTCGAGAAGCGAGAGAAGTCTATGTTGATTCTTGCGACGTATCTCTCGTGCTGTATATGCATCAGGATATTGATGTTCTGGTTTGATAATCTGACGGATAATAGTAGAAATTTTTGACTCAAAGTTATTCTCATCAATCTGAGGGAGATGCAGATCTCTACGATCAATAGAAAGAGGGGGTCGAGATTTTAGATGCGTGAAGACTCAGAAAGCGAGAGATATCACTCAGGCGATACAAGCAATCAAAAATATATCCCATCCACTCATAGAATAGAAGTTATATATCGGCTCTACCTGAAAAAGGAGATCTGAAGAAATCATACTTAAATCGTAAGTCCAACCAAATCTATAAGAAAACTATAGGCTCAAAGCAGTATCAGAGCAGCGATGAGGGTATTGAGAAATATGGATTTTGCTTTTTTCGTACGTTCCTCATCACCTGCAGAAGTGATATAATAATATGCCCCAATCACCAGAAAGAATATGACGACGGGTGCTGCAAAATATAATGCAAGACCCAGAAGCTTATTTCCGACGGTAGCAAATTCTCAGAAAAAATCTCCTTTTGCCACTACGCCACCCCATACATTTACAAATCCAAGAAACATGAGTCAGAGAATACCATAGATGATACGATTTTTTGCATTCTTCTGCACTTCTTCATCTCATCCAGAAAGGATAAGTCGAAAAAATCACCAAGTAAACATTACTATAGCAACTCAGAAAATGAAAATCTGAAAAAATCCTGTAATCATCGGCACAAATCACCCTCATCCATTGAGATTATTGATATTCCAAAGATCACCAATAAGATCAGTTCATACCGCGGTAGTATTCATATTGGGAGAACTTCAGAGAGTTCCGAAAAATATCGTATAGATAAGTCCTGGAAGATTTAAGAAGAGAAAACCCATAAGAGCATAGGTAATCTGTTTTCTTTGAGTTTTGATACGATCTTCTGTTTCAGAAAATACGATCATATACACTCCGATAAGGACAAGATATATAAGCGCAAATCCGGATATCACGAGTCTTACTGCCGTGAGAAATCTCAGTCCGAGATCTCTTGAAACAGTAAAAATATCACTATTATTCGGAGTGCCTACTTCTATAGATACATTTTTGATATTCCCTTCAAGAGGACCGAGTATCCCTGCATATGCGAAAGTGGCGCAGAAGATCGATCAAAGAATAAAGAGAATGAGTAAGAAAATTCGATTATACATAACGTATATGATAGAGGAAATTGTATGAAAACAAGTTTTATGAGGGAATTATGCTATATCGAGCTCTTTTTGAAAAGCTTCGATCACGGTTTTTATATGTGACTTTTCTCCATCCATATCACGTATTTCTTGTTCAAGTGCTTGCATTTCTCACTGAAGAGCATGTATACGAGAATCATATTCTCGTCGTATCTCTGCGATACGCATGCGACACATTTCGATCTGTTGAAGCTTATGTGCCTTCTGACTTTCATCTCAAAATTCCATAGATTCGAGTTCACTCAGAAATTCTGCGAGTTTTGATTTAAGTTTACTTGAACTGGAAAGATGTCCTATACCTGTATGAGAATATTCATGACTATCAGTATCTCAAGTAAAAGAAAGAGAGTTGAGGTCATGTGTCACAAGTCCTGTGATATCTGTAACTCCAGTACCTCTTGTTCCTCAGTTTCCTGTTCCTCAGTTTCCTGTTCCTACCATAACTGGTTCATGAGAGTCTTCCAATTGAGAAAGTATACCCCCTTCAGGAACAGTCTCACTCATAAGAGATGGGAAGGCAGAAGAAACAATTTCAAGTGAAGTAGGAGGACTTGTATCACTATTTGGATTTGAAATATTACTCTGTCATACTCCTCCATTTCATACAGGCGGTATATCATTCAATAAAGCAAAAAGAGTATTATTTGAAGTACTTTCCACTGCTGTTTTTTCTGGATTTGCTCATGATTGAAGTTCGGTTATACCTCACACTTGTGGAGTAGGAGGAACACTCGTGGGTTCAGGAGTGAGAGCTTCTGTGCTCGTGACTTCGATATTTCCGAGAACTGAAGGACTCTCTGGTACAGCTCAAAGCGGATATGAAGGTTCTATTCATCCTACGATATTGCCCCCAACATCGAAACTCAGATCTCCTCCAATATCAAAGGATACTGAAGAATTGGTACTGAGTTCTGGGGAACTATGTCAAATCTCCAAAGCGATATCCTTCGGTGGCTCTGGATGAAGAGTCAAAGCTGCTTCTATTTCCTCTTTGTTATCTGATTTAAAAAGATCTACGAGGGAATTATCTTTCTTATCTCCCCTCGTGCTATCATCACCAACACTCCCCGTTTGCATATCTCCAGGCTTAGATTCTTCAAAAGTAGGATCTACAACTGCTTCTACAACATCTTTAGAATGATCAATTCCGTCATTGATCGTTATTGGCGTATTAGCATCGAGAAAGAGATTGTCAAAAAGTCACATAGAAGAAGGAGCTGAAATATTTGTATATAGACCATGCTAACAGATAGTATATTAATTTGCAAAAAAAAATGGTCTTTTTATACTCATTAAAGGAGATATTCATATATTTTAACTTGCACATTATGTACTATATTGTATCATTCTTGATCAGTGCTGGTGCAATATTTTTTATAGCAAATTCAGGACATATTTCTGGCATTGCTCTGGAAAATGGGTATGTAAGCGCCCTTATCTTTGCCATAGTCCTTGCACTCGTAAATCTCGTCCTCTGAACCCTACTTCGTATCATCACATTCCCCCTCAGACTTATAACACTCTGACTTTTCTCTTTTGTGATATCAGCTATCATCGTATATGTAGCGGACCAATTGGTTCCGACTATATCGATAGATTGATGGCTTCCTATTTTTGCCATTGCCGTTATCACTACATTGATATCATTTCTGATGAAAATATTTAAATAACATTCATGTATACCCAAAATCTCCCTCCTCCAAAATATGAACTCATCGACCTGATTCTTTCTGGTCTTTCGATTTTTCGATGGAATACCTTCCCTCGAGTCCGAAGTATCACTGCACTGGATCATCTTGGATTTGTTTGCCATATTGCTATTTTTCTTGCCTCGATCCGAAGAGAACAAGAGTGAGAAATCTATGATATGTGACTCCTTCTGAAGAAGCTCCTTTTCTCTGGGTTTTTCACATTTTTTTACTCAGATATCAGCGCTGAAGTAAAAGATCGTATTCGAGAAAAATCTCCATCACTCTATGAACAGCTCGAACAAGAAGTCCAGAAAAAGCTTCTTGCACTCGATATCTCTGATACTATTCGGCAGGATATAAAAATCGTACAGAAAAAAACAAAGGAAGACGATCTTATCGGATTCGCAAAAATGTGGGCTTCCTATTATGAAGTCCAGTATAATGCGACGGTATATCCTGATGCCTATATGAAGCTTCTCGAAGGCATGAAAAAGCGCTCAGAAAGACCAGAATTCCTTCCATTTTTTCAGTATTTAAATTTTGATACTAAAAATCAGAATCCTGAAGAGTGCTATCTCCTAGTGATTCATCGACTTGCATCAAGTTTCAGATGGAATAGATCGGTGCGAAAATATCCGATTTCTGTACTCTCACATACCTTCTTTATAGCATTTTTGACATATCTTACCACTTCTGAAAAGGGAATTCCAGAAGATGAGCAGACAGATATGATCATGACAGCTTTATTTCATGATATCCCAGAAGCGATCACTGGAGATATCATCACTCCAACCAAAAAAGCAGTCCCATGACTCGAAAGCGTGATCGAAGCCGTAGAAAGAGATATGATATTTGAGCATATTATATCATATATCGAGTGATACTGATTTTCCGAAGTATTTGCTAGAAAGATGCTCTCCCCATGGCAAGAAGCTCATGGAGATATAGTGAAACAAGCAGATATACTCTCAGCATTTCATGAAGCACGGATCGAAGCACCTCTGAGTGAAGAATACGAAAAAATCTATCGAGATCTCGAAGAGAAATTATGAAAATTTGATAAATAAAGTATTTACTGCTACTATAATTATATGACTACTCTAAGACCAGACTATCCCCATACAGTGAATAGTAAAAAAATGAATGAAAATGAATTCTTGCAATGATTTCCAAATAATCCTTTCGCAAGGATTCGCTGTCGAAGTTTTGAGCGAATCTGCAGTGGTGTTTGTGGGAATTGTCGAAAGGAACGAGAAGTATTTCGAGTAACTCGTCTGCAATATTGGAAAGACTATTTTGCTATGGAAGAAATACGCTCTGGAGGTGATGCAGATATTCTCCAGGACTCACTCACACCAGAACAAATGCTTGAGGCAGAAATTCGGATTATTTGAACTCAAAAAGAAGCTCGATTCGTAAATAAGCGCCACTCGCAAGCTATAGCCCAAGCTATGGATGAGCGAGCAAGTGCTATTCTCCAGTAATTCTCTCAAGTATATCTTTTTTTTCGATTTCTGTCATACGACGATATTCACCATCGGGGAGATCTCAGAGATTCATGCTCTCTATACGGATACGCTTGAGTTTTTTGACATCATAGCCGACCGCTTCGATCATTCTTCGGATTTGTCTATTTTTTCACTCTTTGATCGTTATAGAGAATTTTGAGGATGATAACCGATTTATGACACAGGGCTTGGTCGTATACTTTCTTGCGATAATTGTATCTTTCCCTTCTACACGCCGAACAATACGAGATCGAGAACCATTGTCCTTAAGCTCTATCTTCACTCCCCTTCTCATCGTCTCGAGGGCTTCATCCTCGATCTTTCCATAAACTTCGACGATATACTCCTTCTCATGTTCATATCTTGGATGCATGAGATAATTCGAAAGTCGACCATCATTGGTAAGTATGATGAGTCATGTAGTTTCTTTATCCAATCTTCCTATCGGGAATACTCTCTCAGGTATATCGACGATATCGAGGATTCATTTTTCATCATCTTTTCATGAAAGACAAGTGGTTACGACTCCACGAGGTTTATTGAAGATATAGTATACTAGATTCTCTTGATCCTCGATGATCTTATCATCGACTTTCACGATATCCGACTCTGGATCAATGACTTGTCCTATGTGAGCAACGATTTCATTGACGGTGACAAGTCATTTTTCTATATATTCTTCTGCTTTTCGACGTGAGCAGAGTCAGGCATGTGCGAGGTATTTCTGGAGTTTCATGTAAAGAATAATATTGATAAAAAATATAAATCAAAATAATTATTGCAATACCTATGTTTATATATAAAATAATTGTATTTAAAGCATACCGATTTATGATAACGTTCGTTGTTGTTATTGTCACGTATACGGGTCTTTGGATATGAGGTATGTATTTTATACTTCACCGATTATATATTATTAGGAAAAGGACAGAGCATCATATACATGACTACGATAAGGAATATATTCTCCCTGCATACCGTTATCCTTGGGCGATTACGATTTTTTTATGAATAACTGCATACATAGTTTCTCTACTTATTATTGTACTTTTTCTTCGTCCCTAGATAATCCTCACTGTTCATAAAATACTAATTTGAAATACTACATTCTTATTGTAATTCTATGGGAATACCCTACATCGATATCCGTCGTCATGGCATACTTTTAATTTTCATGACTTCAAAATTTATTTTTTTTCTTATCCCTATTGGGATTCTTGTATGGATCTTTTATTCATATGAGAATATTTTTAGTCATGACTTCAGTAATTATATACTTCTCCCTGTGCTCCTCTTCAGTATAAATTATATTTTTCTTCAGCTTATCCTCAATAGCATTGATTACTTTGGAAGAATTATGCTTATAGCAAATCATGCAATTATTCTAATACATACAAGCCTTCTTCTCATTGATGATATAGAATATATGGATATGAAAAGTATTCTCAAGGTTGACGTAGTGATTCACGGATTCTTTCCAAATATACTCAACTATGGACATTTACTCCTGGAGCAAAGAAATGAGATACGAACCATTCATTATATATCCGATCCTCATTGAGTCTATCAGATAGTGAAGAATAATATTCCAAAAAAATACACTGAAGAGAAATCCTAACGACTCAGGTAACAACCTCCACCTTCTTTTTTGATAATATCAAGGCAATGTGTGTAAAGGTCACTATAGTTATGGGATTTAGCCAGGGCACGGATTCTATTGACCGCACGGATATACCGGTATTGTACGAGCTCTCAAAGTTTTTCACGAGAGAGTTTTTTGGCATATTTCGAGAGAAATCTGAGGATCAGATCCTCATCGATACCACTCTCATGAATCCGAAGGCTCGCAACATCAAGGAGGCCCGCCTCAAGAGAGAGGAATCTGAGTTTTATATTATCGATTCTCCCTTCGATTGAAGCATCAAACAGTATACGATACATATTCTTTGTTCCTGATTTTTCTCATGTCTTGAGTGTACGCATGTGTATATCATATTCACCTATATGAACTCGTTTATCGGTATCTCGAGTATAGAGAACGAGACACTTTGGAATCTCATAGTTGTGGAGATGATATTCCATACTTTTTTCATGTGCGATGATCCCCCCACTGGGACTATATCGTAAGAGGAGCATAGCTACTATCTGCCAGTAGTGACTATCCCATTCAGTGAACTCACTTCCAAGAGAGTATAGTCCTCATCCAAGAGAAGAAACAAGTGATTGATTTTTCACTTTTCCAAGTCCATAAGCAAATCGCGATTTTGATCCACCTGAGAGAGACCATATATCTGCGATTGCTTCACGAGTGAGAATTTTTCATTTTTTTTCAGAAAGTTTTTGCACGAAAATGTCAGAAACACTATTTCCTTTTTCACTCATATAGACATGATATCTATGCCATATATTTTTGCAAGTTTTTACTATACATTTTTGATAAATAAAACTATTAAATAGAATATTCTCTCTTTAAGGTCATCAATTAAGAAGAAGGTGGTATATATGAAAAATCTTACTTCAAAACCTAGATATAATTCAGACTTATGACCATTGCAAGGCTTGAATAAAAAATTACGAGTTATTCACTCCTTGAAAAAAACGAGCAAATATTCTTTTGCAAAAAAAGTAATTTTCTACTACAATAGTATCGTATATTTTTTCACTATTTTTTTATGGCTACCCAGACTCAAACTCAGGATGATAAGGCTCAGGATCAAGCAAAAGCTATAGTTGCTGATATGACTGCACGTCCACTTTCTGCAAGCGAGACAGCAGAAGTCGAAAAGACATTTGCGGAAGCAAAAGATTTTCGCCAACTCGGTGAGAAAATCACTGCTCCGATCGATTCTATCATATCTGAAACTGCGACGATGATCGACTCAGATCCGATCATGAGTGTATCGACTACCCTCTCACAAATCAATGGTGAAGTACAAGAAGTCTATAGTGAAATCATCAACAATGATGGTACTATGATGAAACTTGCGAAGTCAGTACCTCTTCTCGGAGGACTCATGAGAAAACTCGATTCTAAATGGGATGAGGCGGCTTTTAATATGAAAGATCTTGAGGGAAAAATTCAGATGATATTCTCAGGTTTTGATCAAGCCTACAACTCGCTCAATACCTCTATCGATCTTCAAAAGAAGTTTGTCGAATGACTCGATGATAATCTTGGAAAAGTGATTGCTTATAAAGAATTTCTCGGAGCAAAAATCGAAGACTTCAAAGTAAAATGAGCGGAATCAAAAGACGAAACTGAAAAGATGAAATATGAAATGTTCATCCGTCATGTAGAATATTTCCAATCGAATCTCGTCGTCCTTATCGGTAATCTCGATATGGCTCGCAAACGTCTTCTTATGCGACTTGATGCAGCTTCTAAGCTCTCTCTCGCTATGAGTTCATCTCGACCCATTTTTAAAACACTCCTTTCTACTGCACTCATCGAAACCTCTTCTCAAAAAGCACTCGATGCTTCTATGGCTGCAATCGGTGTGATGGGTGAGACGATCGATAAGATGTCCTCTGAACTTACAGATAAAGCGATCGAGTCATCACGCAAAAGTGAAGAGCTTTCCGCTAAGCCAGTACTTTCAGCAAGTGTATTCGTAGAAAATGTCACCAAGCTCAAAAATCACTTTGACACTATCGAGTCGTATCGAGCTCAAGTGAAAATCGAAGCTGATGCTCAAAAAAAAGCATTCGATGATGCAAGTGAAAAACTCAAACAAGTCAAAGTCCTTGGAGCAAAAGCACAAGAAGAGTTCGCAGATGAGCTCACTAAATAATCCTCAAAATTATTTTAATAAAAATCCTTACTTTCATCGGTAAGGATTTTTGTAAAGATACGGAGAGAAGATAGGAAAAATTGGAGATTTTCTCTTATTTTCCTATAATTTAGAAAAATTATTTATTTATATGCTCACACGCACCCTTCCATCACAATTTGAGAGAGAAATTACCCAAGAATATACTACTCAAGAAATCGAACAACAAGTAGATGAACGCTGATTTTATCTTCATGAATGGATATCCCCTGATGAACTTCGAATGAGTGTACAGGCTGACTATCTGAGTATTATAAGGAAATCGAGCATGCCCCTGGCTGTTATAACACTGATTTTTTGATTCCTTGGGCTTTGAGCGGGGACACTCGGTGTGATTATGGCAGTATTTTGAGTATTAGCCCTATTTTACTCTGTAGTACTTTTCATACTTATATTGAAAATGTTCTATAAAGCATATCTCTATACCAAATGAGGTGATCTAATTATTACAGATAACCACTATGTTTCGCTTGGTAAGGTCGTGGAAAGAAAAAATTTTGACGAACAAAAAACTGCCTTTGCATCGCTCGAAAAAATGTTTCGTGAGCCTCTTCTTGAGCCATCATGACTCGCAGAACATATAAAACTTGAGAAAAAAAATCTTTTCGATCAACTCAAAGATATAGCGTATGGATGATGAAAAATAGTAGAAAATCTCGGCCGCTCAAGAGATGTAGGATGAATCATGATAGTGTTCATAATCGTAGGAATACTCTACGGTATTATGATGGCGGGGGTATATTTTATCGGGGTATTTTTTGTGACAATTTTAGCACAGATTTTTTCTTGGATTGCTCATCGTGCACTTCTCTCAGCCAATAATACTGAATATGAAATTCAGACATTTTTCAAAAAAATTCTCGAATCATCCATTGCACTAAAGCAAGCTCGGAAAGAATCAGTCTCATTGCTCGATCAGGCAAATCAAAATGAATGGAAAGATAATCTTTCGGGGAAATTATCTGATTCATTTGAGGAAATTAACAATATGGCAAGTAGAGCTACTGATGATTCTATAAAACTTCGAAAACTTCTCGAATCATCGAAATATAAAGATATTTTTAACTTTCAGAAATATGGAAACTGGACCAAAAAACAGATTCTTGATCCAATAGAAGAGATACTTTTGCTCCTAAAGAAAAATCATGATATACTTTCAATGACCGTTACATGAGTAACCTCTCAAATTCTCAAAACCAAAGATCCATCTTTGCAGAAACCTCTCATTCTTCAAAAAGAACGACTTGAAATACAAATAACAAGTTTAGTAAAAAATAGAGACCTCTTGCTGAGTTACAAAGAAAAATTACAGTAATCCCTTAAAATGATTTCATTTTGTATATACATCTTCGGTGTTATTGTATCGATACTTCTGACTTTTGCTGGAATTGATTATTTAGTAGTCGACTCAAAGATATTTTTTGAAGGTATAGTACACTATCCTATTATTCATAGTATAAGACCTCTGGAAATACTATTATGAATTACTCTCTGTAGTATAGGGATTATCTCATTTATAGTTCTTCAGAAACATGAAAAGACTATTTTTTTACAGGATATAAAGTATTGATATACCCGATTTATCTTACGTATACTCCTTCAGAAACTTTCGTTTGTCGTCCTCTATCTCCTTCTGAGGAAAAATCTTTCACATGATTTCACGGAACTCAGTGATTTCTTTGTAGCATTCTTTATTTCGATATTCTTATTCTATAAGTTTGTCATACTCAAAGAATATAATAAAACACATAAAAAATAGTATGTACAATAAATATACTATCAGAAAATTCTAAAATATTTTCCTGAAAAAACTTAAATCCCTTAATCTCATTCATGTATTATGACTCCAAAAGACACTGGCTTTGATGCCTTCTTCCAAACACTCACGAGTTCTCCAGAATTCCGATCTGCGATGAATAAGGATTGGAAATGAGATAGTATAGACCTCCTCGAAAAATCACTCGGAGAAATGCAAGAATGAGTCGAAAAAGCATCAAGTATGATGAAGTCCTTCGACGAAAAACTCGGTACAGGAGTACCTCCAGAGTGAATAAATACTGGATGAACTCACAGTCCACCCAAGACTGGAAATGCGAAAGATGAAGAAAAAGAACAACCAGTTGTAGAAGTTCAAAGGTTTACGAAGACTCCTGGAAAACCCTGGGGTTTCGAAGCAGTCGCTGGTATGGATGAGCTGAAAGAAGAACTCAAAGATAGCTTCATCAAACCCATCAAGTTTAAATTTCTCGTCGAGAAAATGAGAAAGGAGAAGATCAAGTGAATCGATGTAATGGCAGAAAAAAGTCTCACACAGCTCCCTTCAGAGAAGCAACGAGAAGACCTTCTAGAAAAGCTTTATGCTGAGTATGAAAAGTTCAAAATTTCCATACCCACAGGAATGCTCTTCTATGGACCTCCTGGAACAGGAAAAACGTTCATCACGAAGAAGCTCGCTGAAGAACTCGGGTGTGGGTTTATATCGAAAAACATGGGAGAATTCGGATCTTCGTATCTTCACCAAACGACGAAAAATATCAAAGATTTTTTCACATGAGCCAAAAAAGCAGCAGAAAATGAACCTATCATCCTTTTCCTCGATGAGATTGACTCTCTCGTATCCGCTCGCACCGATCGAGTCGATGCAAATAAAGCAGAAGAGATATCTCAGTTCCTTCAGGAATTCAATGCACTCGAAACCGCCCCAAATCTCATCGTCATCGCGGCAACCAATCGTCCAGATCATCTCGATCCTGCAATACTCCGATCAGGAAGACTCGATAAGAAAATATACCTCTGACCTCCTGATGTGATAGCACGTAGAGAGCTTTTCCGAATGTATATAGAGAAGGCATGACGTCCACATGGAATACTCGACTACGAAGAGCTCGCCAAGCTCTCAGATGGATATGTCTCAGCTGATATCGAAGCAATGTGTGATGAAGTTGCACGCGATGCGAGCCGGAGTCTTCTCGAGCTCGTCGATGAAGCAGAAGGTGGAACACTCACAGAGAAGGATCTCACATGACACTCCATCACTATGAATTCACTCCGAAAAACAATCCAAGAAACCCCTTCAAGCCTGAAGATGGTCGATATGAGTATATATGAAAGTTGGCTTGAGAAGATAAAATAAAGTATGAATATTCAATATAAAAATATAATTTTATCTTCTAAGAAATTTACAAATTCTTTAAAAAGAGATTTATCTAGTCCTTATGTAAACTTTTTTGTAATATTATGGATGGTAAGTTATTTTGTATTACCTATTATTATGTACTGGTACTCTTTGGATCTCTCTGGATTCATGATTATTGGCTTACCTATTATATGGATTATTTTATTTCTGCTTTTAAGATCTTTCTTACGTTTTTTATGAAAATATGTGAAGATGTTTTTTGAAAAAATAATCTTCTCCTTGAATAATCTGAGACAAGATGATCTCGATATAAGTACAATTAATAAAATATTAGAAAAAGCTGAATCTGTTCATAAAATATTTTCTACTTTAAATAACAGACTTTATATTCTGAAAATGATTGCATCCAAAGAGACAATCATTCTTTTCAAAAGAACAACTGAATTAATAGGTAAATTTCTTATCGACATATTATCTGACCTTCGCTCGGACCTTACCGCTCGCCTCATAGAACAAGAGAAAGCCATCGAATCTGCAAAGAGAGAAGTCGAGAAACATATTCAGTGAACGATTGTACTCGAGCAAGTTTCAGAACTCCAAAAAGCTCGCCTCGATCGTCAGATCGAACAATTCGAAGAGCTTCAGAAAGTACTTGTGAAAACGTAAACCCTAAAACTTTAATTAACAATAAAAACATTCTATCACCCGAGAAAGCTGATTTTCACATTTAAGCTGATTGAGATTGGTTTTCTGTGAGATTATTCGTTGTTTGATTTCACTCGGAAACTGGAATATCGATAACATCTGACTCTTGCGAATTAATAGCGATATTCACTGAGGCATTAATATCTAAAGCCCAAGGTACATCTGCACTCGCTTGAAGTATAAATTCTGTAGAGTATTGGGGTCATCTCATACCCATGAGAGTGACGAGTAAATTCAGTAATGTCGATACCCATTCAGGAAAATTTCCTATTTTTCCAAATCCACCAAATCTTTTTGGGAGAATTCCCAGGGGAATCAGATATTCAAATGGAATATCCTGAGAAGAGTAGGTTCATGCAGAGAGAAGATTCAGTTTCTGATGAAAGAAAATAGACTCACTCGAACTATAGGAAGAAGATCCTGATGAGATGGAATAACTCGTATACTTTTTCTTCCCGATAAGCCCAAGAGTAAGCCCTTCTATTTTTACTGGTTCAGTGAAAGCACATTTTATGATTCATTTAATAGATTCTCCTGGAAGATAAAATGCCTTATCAAGCTGTAAAATAAGCTTATTATTTGAAAGTAATGCCATATAACATAGTGATTATCTTAATATAGCATATCAAATATATAAATAAAATACAAATATTATATCGAGAAATTAAATTTTATTATAAAACCTCAGTGAATTTTCATATACCACCCTCTCTATCTCCTCACTCGATTCACTCCGAAGTTCACAGAGCTTTTGGAGTACATATTTTGTATTTGCAGGCTCATTCACAGTTCCACGTACTGCTTGAGGTGCTAGGAATGGAGCATCAGTTTCTATAAGAATTCGGTTGAGTGGGATCTTAGCAGCTGTTTCTTGTATTTTTGGTGCATTTTTATAGGTGAGAATCCCCGAAAAAGAAAAATAAATTTCGTCTGAAAAGTCGAGAAGCTTTCATGCAAAGTCTAAATCTTCGGAAAAACAGTGCATCACGCATCGACTCATTCCCTGCTCTTTCATAAAAACAAGAGTCTCCGTGCGAGCATCTCGTGTATGGATGATGAGAGGAAGATTATACTTTTGTGCAAGCTTCCATTGGGCGATCCACCATGTTTTCTGGTTTTCGATTTGCTGCTTTGCTTTTTTAGAAAGATTTCCGAGATCTATAGGATTCTTTCCTCCATCAGAACCATCGAGATAATGAAAATCAAAACCTGTTTCTCCTATTCATACAATCACATCTCTATTTTCGATAATTAAGCTTTCTAGATTTTGCATATATTCAGCATTAAATACAAGATCTTGCGCTGACTCAGGATGAAGTCACACTGTTGCATAGAATACTCCTGGAAACCTCCGAGCAAGTCCTATAGCTTTTATAGAAGACTCCTCATCACAACCAATCTGAACAGCTTTTGCTACTCATACAGATTGCATTCATACTATAATATCCTCGATTTGAGGCTCGAGTGTATCCCAATAACAATGTGTATGTGTATCGAAAATCATTGTAGAATATTCTTAGGTTACAATACTAGTAATATTTTTAGTCAGTATTAATTTGAATTTTCGATACTCCTCCATCAGGAGTGAGTACTGCAGGAAGTCCCTCAAATTGGAAAAATCCTTGTATATTTTGTCATTTTTTTATAATTTGTGTTTCTCCATTTGTCCGATCAAGAAGTATAAAAAGTGAATTCTCTAAAGGGAAGTTCGCAAGAGAAAGTTTTTCTTTATCAGATTGATCAATATAGCCGATACGATATCGAGTGGAGATATCATAATAATCAGTAAAGCGGAGGTTTTTTTTCCATGCGTCATCTTGTCATTCGTACACATCATTTTGAGTTTGAATCTTCCAAATATTATCGAAGCTTACTATATCAATAGGCATTTCATACGGAAATATAGTCTTATTTTGACCATCTAATGAAAAAATATATTGTTCTGATTTTTCAGATTGTATGATAAGATAATTTCTACTTGCATCGAGCTTTGCTGAAAGGACTGGAAGGGAAAATACAAAATTCGAACTGGTGCGATCTC
The DNA here is from genome assembly GCA_043770315.1 of Candidatus Altimarinota bacterium. Taxonomy (GTDB): domain Bacteria; phylum Patescibacteriota; class Gracilibacteria; order BD1-5; family UBA2023; genus JAGOMW01. Next base: position 16,506 of record JAYVIJ010000032.1, read on the forward strand.
AAATATAGAGTCCAGTACTCTGAGCTCATTCTTTCTTGAGAAACACCATCTTTCCTCATTGAGTATATCCTAGTGCATTTTCTTGATTGATCTGAGTATCAGGCTTAAAGAAGTTTCCGATTGGAATAAACATAAGACTCGGGATAAGCTCTACGCTATACTTCTGAGAATCTCCTGTCCTTAATATAAGTATATCGCTGATATCTTCAGATCCCGTACTCGTAATAGTAAGACTATATTCAAGGGGAGGAATGGGTGAAAATATACAAGATTTTTGACAAGTACTCTGATAGGAAAAGGCCTTATCGAGCAAAGGAAAATACTCATATTTAAATGAGCCTTTAAGACTTACTGTAAATGGAAGATTTCTATTGCTCTCGAATACGAGTGCTGTCACTTTTGATTTATAAAAATACCAGTATAATCCTAAAGGGAGAAGAATAAGAATTATACACATGATGACTGCAAGAGTACGTGGCTTCATGAAGAGGATAAATTTGAAGAAAAAATTGCAATTACTTTCATTATAGACAAAATACTGGGAAATCAAGAAACAGCAAAATCCTTCTGGAATTTGATCTTTTTATACCCTACCCTCGTTTTATGCACCCTATCATACAAAAAACACTCTATTCTGATACTGCGACCATACCCATTATACTCGATGAAGATAGTGCATTAGAGGCAATATCTGTATTCTCTGGGATACATATAACCTCGCTTGAAGAATGCATATCTGGAAATATACCATGAGTATCGCTCTATGAGAAAGATGTCGAGGAAGATAAGAAACATCTCTCAATAAAAGATATACGAAGGTGGCTTTCTGATATCGCTGAAATCCCTTATGAAAAAAAACATATATACATACTTCGTGACTTTGATGAAGCAACCCACGAGGCCATGAATGCTGCTCTCAAGATCCTTGAAGAACCACCAGTTTATGCTATCATATTTCTCATCGTTACCAATGCGGAATCTCTCTTGGAGACAATAAGGTCTCGTACACTCAATTGTTTTTCATGAAAAATGCGACCACAACTTTCTGAAGAACTTAAAATCTGGTCAAAACAATACGCATTATGAGAAGGTCATGATCTCGTAGAGTATTTATTTTCAGAAAAAATAGATCAAGATATGGCTCTCTCTATCCTTTTAGAACTTTCCCAGTATACAAAATGAGATTTCTTAAAAAAAATAGAGGAAAGCATCGTTTCTCTTTATAATGTCAATGAAACACCTCGTAATATTATGGATCGAATTATCTTGACTCCACGAGAGAGAATATAAATTTTTTCTATTAACTTTTCATCGAAAATATCTACCCTCATGGGTATATAAGAAAACCTATACCAGTAAACAATATAGAGTAATTTTATACTAAAAAATAGTGTATACAAAAATGTATCAAGAACACTTTTTTATAAAATCGCTAGGCGAAATATACGAGTTCTTTTGACTACAAAGAGGATTTTTCTATATTAGATATATATTCTTCTTAACTTATTTATGGCAACTGTTAAAAAATCATCAGATTCTCCAGAACCCCTAAGCTCCAATTCTCCTAAAAAAGAAATATTCTTTTCAGCTGAGGAAAGACCAGGGACGCTCATAATCGTAGAATGATCCGATGGTTCAGGAAAATCTACACAACTTCTCATAGCCAAGAATCTTCTCGAATCGAATGGTTTTTTCTGCGTTCACAGTATCTGGAATTCATCAATCAAGATTCATGAAATGCAGAAGCAACTGAAGAAGAAAGACCTGAATATGCCTGCTGCAGTATTCGATACTATATATGCATCTGATTTTATTGAAAGATATCTTACCGAGATGCGTGGAGCACTTCGAGCAGGTATGGTAGTACTGTGTGATCGTTATATGTATACAGCTCTCGCTCGAGGCTATGCTCGTGGTATAAAAATGGAGCACTTGAAGCCATTTTATGATGCGTACTTCCCTGTTCCTGATCTTGCTTTTTATTTCCGTATTTCTGTAGATATCGCAGCTCAGAGAGCTATAGGAAGAAATCCTCTTAAGCACTATGAAGCGGGTATGGATGTACGTTATTCAGATAATATCATCGAAAGCTTCAAAAAATTTCAAACAAAAGTCATAGAGTGATATGACATTCTTGCTGAGCAAAATGGTATGCATATAATAGATGGCACAGCTCCTGTCTATAAAACTACTCCTCTTTTTGTAAAACAAATAGCCGATTATTTTTATAAAAAATATGATGTTAAACTCATGTGACCCCATTATGAGAAGTAATCATAAAATAAAGTAGCTTCTTTATTTTGAATCTTTAATTTTGATAAAAATTTATGCGCCCAAATATCTCTAATTGTCACGCTCTTCCAGGATCACTTGTCATATTTGAGGGTCCTGATGGATCTGGGAAATCAACCCAAATTAAAGTCCTCAAGAAACTTCTTGAAAATGAGTGAAAAAAGGTAACTGTATCTTCTTGGAAAAATTGTCCAATTCTCGGAGATTTCCTCAAGCAAAATGAGTCTCTCAAAAAATTTGATGAAAGAGTACTTCCTGAGACAAATCTTTTTCTCCAAGCAGCTGATCTCCTCTATCGTATAGAACGCGAAGTGATACCAGCTATGAAAAAAGGACATACAGTCATCCTTGATCGAGGTCCACAAACTCTTATAGTCCGAGGTCTTATGCTTGGCATGAGTGAGCATCAGCTTCGAAATGGACTTCTCTGGTGGAAGAATACTATCTATAAGGAGCTTTTTGAAAAATCTGTCACTATAGAGCTCACTATAAGTCTCAATGAGTCTCTCGCGCGACTCAAACGAAGAGCCATGAAAGAAAATACTTCTCTCACAAAATCAGAAAAAAAATCAGAATGAACTCTTCTCGGACTTGACTTCATTAATAGTCTTGTATATTCTCCTGAAGGAAAAAAAATGACTCGAAATGATAAACGTCAGTTTATAAAAAAAACTCAAGGTGAGATCATCGAGACGTATAAATCAGTATTCTCACATGAAACAGGAAAATGAATACAACTTAATGGTGAAGGCACTATGAAAGAAGTACGATTTGCACTAAAAAGGAAAATTGTGGATTCAATATTCTAGATTTTCAATCAAAAAATCAACTACTCATGGTAGTTGATTTTTTGATTGTCTTCGTAAAAAAAATAGATACTATATGTTTCTATGCTGGCATTTCAAGCTCTCGAAAACTTTCTCACATATCTTCGTCTTCACAAATGAAGAAGCATGAGGACATTAGAACAATATGAATTTCATATATGGAGATTATTCCTTTTTTTAGATCCTCATCTTACAAAAGAAGAACTAAATCATCGAGAAATATGGCTTGACCTCACTCCAGAAAAACGCATGGAGAATCGTCTCATCCGAACAGAACTCAAAAAAAAATATACTCTTGAAGTTGAACAAATTACTAAAGAAGACATTGATACATTTCGGCTTGATCTCTCCAAGGATACTCTTTCCGTAAAATCGATCAATGCACATATCATCACCTATCGATCATGGCTAAAATATCTCAAAAAGGAACAGATAGCCTGCCTCGACCCAACAGTACTTGATCTCATGAAGCCACCAGATAGAGAAGTTACTTTCCTTACCAATGAAGAGATCGCACGATTTTTCGAAACTATTGAGAAAAGTAAAGATATCCAATGAATTCGCGATTTTGCTATATGTCAGTGTATTTATTCGACTGGACTTCGTATTTCTGAGCTGACTGCTCTCGATATTCGAGATGTAAACCTCGAAACGAGAGAATTCGCCATACGAGGAAAATGAGGGAAGATCCGAGTTGTCTACCTTACAAAAAAAGCGGTCGAAGCAATACAAAGCTATATTTCTGTTCGAACTGATACCTTTGGTCCGCTATTTATTCGACACAATTTTTCTCAAGAAAATATCGAAGCTTCATTGCTCAATGATGAAAATGTCCGACTTACTCGGTTTTTCATTACAAATATGGTAAAGGTATATGGTCAGAAGGCATGAATCCTCAAAGATATTCATGCTCATACTCTCCGCCATAGCTTTGCTACGACACTTCTGACAAACTGAGCAGATATCCGCATCATTCAAGAGCTTCTCGGGCATGCATCGATCACGACAACACAAGTATATACTCATGTGACGAATCCGAAATTAAAAGAAGCCCATGATAAATTTCATAAATAATCTCCTATGAATCTTCCACTTCGTATTGCGAACTATATAAGTCGGTACGCCCCAAGTAAGAAAAAACTTATAGAATATATAAGTAAGAAAAATCATACTTTTCATATAAGTGATTTTATTCGAGAAATTTGATTTAGTGAGGATCTGATGTTAGATATGTGGATTCGTACATTTCTTAGTCGAAGTATCGGCGAAAAAGAGATTCAAATAAAACTCTTAAAAAAATGATTTCCAAAAGAGGATGTAATGAACAAGCTGCTCCAGAATCAGGAAGAAATTCGTGATTGGTGAAACCAGAAACAAGACATAGAATCTCGAATCGAAAGTCTCATCAAAAAAGGGAAATCGACACAATGGATATGTATGATTTTTGGTGGGAAATACCCATATTTTCGAGATGAAATATATACATTCCTCTCGACTTTATCCGATAAATGATGACTTATTCAAGAAATCGAGAAATATAAATTAAAATATAACCTTCATAATTCCTCTGATAAACAGAAATTTTATGCAGCGCTCCAGAGAAAGTGATTCCGCTATGAAGATATAAAAAGTCAGCTCCGAAAAGAGGCTGAGGAAATATAGACTTTCGAGCACATCAGATTAAAAAAATCTCTTTTATGTTTTCAAATCCTTCACACTCGCAATTTTCGTATATTCGACTCATTTTGGCAGATTCCCCGTATATTGAGCTGGTATAACGATGTGGGTAAATCCAAGCTTCACCGCTTCGAGTATTCTTTTTTCGAGAAAATAGACATTTTTTACGACCCCAGTAAGAGATACTTCTCCAAGATAGATTGTATCTCAGAGAGATTTTCCTGATTTCGAGCTCATCATGGCTGCCATACAGGCAAGATCGACTCCTGGCTCTGTCAAAGAAAATCCCCTTCCAATATTGAGATAAACATCATAACTTTCGAGCTTCACTTCGGTGAATTTCATCATCACTGCAATAAGAAGATCAAGTTTTGCCTGAGCAATACCACGACTCGAACGTTTTGGATATCAGAATTTCGTATAAGTAGTCAGGGCTTCGATCTCTATAAGAAGTGGACGATTCCCTTCCAAGGTAAGTGTCAATGCACTTCATGGAAGTTTACTGGTACTTGCATCGATAAATTCCAGTCATGGATTGGGTATATCAACCAATCCATGTTCCTCCATACGAAAGAGTCATACTGTATCTGTCGGACCAAATCGATTTTTCAATGCCCGCAATATTCTATAATTTTCTGTACGTACTCATTCGAGAAAAAGTACAACATCAACAAGATGTTCGAGGGCTTTCGGTCAGCTGATACTTCCGTCTTTCGTGACATGACCAATTAAGAGTATAGATTTATTGAGAGATTTAGCGATATCCATGAGTATTTCAGTCATAGTCCGTATCTGCATAGTACTTCCTGGAGTCCCATCAAGACTCTCACTCGAAAGAACTGAAAGAGAGTCAATGATAATAATATCGATATCAGTTGTTTTTATAGTCGCAAGAATATCATCGAAGTGGTTTTCTGTAATAATATCGATATCTGTATGCGATACTTGAAGTCGTAATGCACGAGCTGAAATCTGCCCTATATGTTCTTCTCCAGATATATAGAGGACTTTTTTTCATTTCTCTGCATACCATTGACTCATCTGAAGGGCAAGAGTCGACTTTCCGATACCAGGTTCGCCTGAAAGAAGTATCAGACTTCATGGAGTAAGTCCACCTCAGAGAACTCCATCAAGTTCACTACTCATGCTGGAAAATTGCTTAAATCCCTTCTCATCAGGAACAAGAATTTTATGGGTTGTACGAGCTTTACCTGTTATTTTTTTTGCATTTCGCGTCTCATTTTTCCCTTCTTCCAGGGTATTCCATTCACCACAATTTGGACACTTCCCCGCCCATTTTAGGGTATGAGCATGACAGGAAGTACAGACAAACATAGAAAGCAGATGAAGAATAAAAAAATAAACGAAACGAGAGTATTCTAACTTTACTTAGACGCCTTCTTTACTGGAGTAGCTAATTTTTTTTCAGCAACAGGAGGGAGTGATTGTTTTTTGGGAGCAAGAGTTTTTGATGCAGTCTTTTTTATAACTGGGGTCGATGTCTCTTTGAGAGGAGTTTTTTCTGCTTTTTTTGCAAGTGCTTTTTGGGCAAGCATTCTTCATTTTTCCAGTTCATCTATCTCAGATTCTATGTATTCACCATTATCCCGTTTTTTATGATGAGATGTCTGTTTCCCTCATTTTAGAAAGAGAATCCAGATAAGGAAAAGTATGCATCAGAGGAGAGCAAGTGCACCATAATTTATAGACTTCTCAAGATTGAGATACTCTACTGTGATATCACGTGTAACTTCAAATGGTACCGGAGTATCTTTTTCCCCACTATATTCAAGATATATCTTTGCTTGTAAGACTTTTGATACAGGTATAAGTCGATACTTTTCCCAAGGGAGAAGATACGGTGATTCATTGCTCTGAAGTTGCTTATAATAATCCTGCGGAGAAAGGAATTTTATCATTGCCTTACCTCATTCATATGTTTCATAAGCAAATCACTTCCAAGATATCTGATAAAGTCTTTCGGAATTCGGAAGGACATTTCATGCCTCATCATTGATCGGGAGATAATCCACAATCCTTTCTCATACATACGCTCACTCTGGTGAACGGATAGATTCTTTCCCGATAGACTTCAGTGGGAGACCATTTTCATCGAGTATTTCTATGCGTCATACAGGAAGTATATGGACATTACCATTATTTTTTACTGGTATCTGAAAATCTATACCAAAATCTTTGACTGGTGGAAGGGATGGGGCATTGAGGGTAGGATCAAGGAGTTCCGTGATATGTTTGATCCAATATTCTGGTGTCGTTTTTGGGGTAGGATAATTTGTATTTGAAGTGATACTTGCTGTACCACCTCCACCACCTCCTGGTCATACTCAGATACCCCCATAAGCAATATCATATCGTATTTCTCCTGGAACCGTCACCAAAAAGAGCGTTCCAATTCTCTGGATCATTTTCACAGTATTCGAGTCTGTAGATCCTGTAGGTCGATTAAAAAAAACTGCACCATACTTCCCTCCTGGAACTGCATTTGGAGGAGGATTGATGTTGACCATTACTTGTATTTCTGATTTCGGTGGAACAACGAGATTTGTCGGACCAGGGAAACTCACCCAAGTAGAAAAATAAAGAGGATCTCCTGTCACATTTGGGGCCTTTCGACATTTTGGCGTTCCGACAAGACTATCAGCACTACATTCTTCTGCTGTGAGAAAGAGTGTATACGGCTCATCTGAATTATTATAGAATGTTATAGATTTCTGCATCAGTACACCGGGAGTTATGGCAAATTCATGACGAATCGGTGATACCCCCATTTCTATACGATCACTCGCTGAGACTGCAAAAAGTGATGCAGGAAAAATAAGGGCAATCAATAATCCAATAAATAATCTCATAGAGAAGAAATGACAAAATAAAACAACATACGTATAATACCAATCTCTCGAAAAAAATCAAAAAAGTCCTCTTGAAGAAAAGAAGACTTTTAAGTGCTTTTATGCAGAAACTAGAAATTTCCAGTGACTGTCATGACTATAACATCACGATAATCTCCTGCTGGTGTCTGCGCATTTGGCTGAGCAGATACTGAGAAAGTGATATCATCTACTCCCGTAAGTGGCTGTGGCTTCGTCGAACTATAAACAGGGTGATTCGTAGTATTATCACTTACCTGAGTATTGAGTGTTGCTGTCTGAGTGAATCCTGGTGCTGTAGAATCAGTAACACCAGCTGAAGAAGTAAAACTATAGCTATCTGCAAATCCATCTACGGAAAGTGAGTTAATAACGATAGCTCCACTCGTTGTATTCGTAAGTCAGGCATTCGTGGAACGAGCAGTGACAGAAGCTCCATTGAGAGCATTGGTACCAATTTCGATATTGACTGATCCTGTTGATGCTGTAGCACTGGAGAGATTTCCGAGAGCGATAGTACCAGAACCAGAGATAGTCATATTGAGAGTTGGAAGGACTCGTGCTGTGACGACAATACCATTGATTGTACCACTAGCACTCGATCCGACAAATGTATCATTCCAGTTGATTGGTGCAGTAAGTGCACCACTTCCTACGACTGTACCGGTACCGATCTGCGAAGCAGAAACGAGAGATATGGAACCAAGAAGAGAAAGGAGAGTGATTCCTGAAAGGAGAATACGAGAAGAACGCATAAGCTATAAAGATGATAAAAAATAATACCTATTTATAATGTCATATGTGCCGATATTTGTCGAGAATCTCCATAAAAAAACTCCACGAATATGTGGAGTTTTTTTATTTATTGTTTATAATATATTATTAAAAATTTCCAGTGACTGTAAGAACGACCACATCACTATAGTCTCCAGCGGGAGTTTCGATAGATGGTTGAGCTGCTACACTGAAGATAAAGTCATCAGTACCAACAGAGAGGACTTGAGGCTTATTCGAAGTATAGAGGATATGATTGGTAGTATTATCGCTTACTTCAGTATTGAGTGAACTTGCCTGAACGAATGAAGTATAGCTAGAATCATCTGCTGCGACGATACTCGAGAGATACTTATAGCTATCAGCGACTTCATCTGCTGTAAGTGAGTTGATGAATACTGTAGCATTCGTAGCATTCTTGAGTCCACCTTCAGTAGATCGAGCAGTTACAGATGCTCCATTGACTGCATTTGTACCGATTTCTACACTCACTGATCCTGTAGAAGCAGCGACGTCAGAGAGGATTCCGAGATCGATGACACCACTTCCAGTGACGACCATATTGAGTATAGGATTGATACGTGCTTTGATTACGAGACCATTGATCGTACCAGTAGCCGTACCAGGGAATGTATCATTCCAGACAATTGCAGATGAGAGAGCACCACTTCCGACGACGGAACCAGTACCGATTGTAGTAGCTGCGTATGATCCCATAGTAGTAGTAATCATCATTCCAGCTGAGATTGCTCCTGTGAGGAGTTTTTTTGAAATAGAATGCATATTTGTATTGGTTAAAAAGTTACAATGCGAAAAGATTTTAGCATATATTTTTTATGTTGTCAAAATTTTAATACATTTTTTTAAAATATTGTAAATAGTTATAATTTTTATATTAATAGTACTCTACTTACTAATATATAAATATTTCTTAAGCGAGTAGATATGAATAAAAGAATTTTTCATATATCTTTTGACTATCAAAAAAATATGTGATACAATAAATATATATTTCATTCCCAAACAACTTTATTTTTATGGAAACAGATTCTCATGACAATATCGTAGGTGCACACATGAGTGCCCTTCTCGCTCTCAGAACTCGATCTCTCGAAGCTTATGGCATAGATCCCAAAGCACTCATGATGACCGATTCTCGATCTCTCGTCGAGACACCAAGAAGCAAAACTCGATCTCTCGCGAAGATCTCTCGGGAGTCACGAGCTCTCGCTGTAGAAAGCGAACATTCACTTATGGTTATATAAGATATATTCAGAATAAAACTCACTCTTTATCGGGGTGAGTTTTTATAAATTTTATTTGACTTCTCTTTCAGAATTTGTATAAGATAATAGTATCTAATCTTTTTAAAATCTAATTATGATTGAAAATTCAGATGATGCTTCCCGATTTGCAGAAATTGCTTCTCTTCTTAGATCTACAGATCCTACTGATTTATCGAAAGCTAGGGCATTAACTCGAGGAGTGCTTGACGAAATAACATCTATTATATTCGAGGAATTTTTTAGGAGACAACATCTCATGGGTGCAATAGCCTCATCAAAAAGAGAAGGCGAACCAATTCTACAATTACAACGAGAATTTGAAGTTATTTCTTCCGCTCAGCAAAAAGCAACCGAAGCATGAGAAGATGCGAACTATGCAGCGATGCTCATGTGGTTAATAACTGCATCAGCAAAAGAAAAGCAGCGACAAATACTTAACAGGGATTCAGTTTTTGTTCCAGAAGTTATTGATCCTCTTATTTTAAGAAATAATGCTATAAGCCTCCGAAATGCTGCAGCAGCAAGCTATGAAGATTATTGAAGCGGCTTTGATTCGACGAAACTATCACGAATTCACGAAATAAATCAAATAAAGCTGTTAGCTAGAGGGATGTCGAATAAATGACATGCCGTCACATTACAAAGTGCAGATTGAACTATAGGAAGGGTCCTTGTAGAGAATTGATTTACGGAAGTTATTTGATTCGATATCTCAGAGGAGATGGTACGAGTAGCTCAAGAAAAAAAATCGGATAATGAGTCATATGAGGTGAATAACTTGGATTGATCTATTCCTCTTGGTGATGAAAGTACTGATTTAGTAGTGGCTGATTTTTGAGCTGCAAGTGAATTAAGTGATAATTTAATTACTGAAGTATCCCGTATATTAAGACCCTGAGGAAAAGCCTATCTGTCATACTATAATAAGGAGGCATTTGCACATACATGGTGGCAACCTTGGCAAACATCAGTAGAGGCTGTACTTAATCCTCTTTCAGATGTACTGGAAGTACCACTAATAAATAAAAATGATTGAACCTGTAAAAGCTTCAAAATCTATGCTAGAGGGAGAACACATAGCGAGATAGAAAGTGAGTCTGCAAATCTTGGACTAATAATTAATTCAGTTTCCTGCTTTCCTCTCCTCTTTACCATGATGCCTCCAGCTTTTTTTACAGATGAAAAGCGGACTCGAGAAGCTATGGAATATGATGAATCTCACGGGAAAATCCCTCCCTATAAATGATACTATCTCAATGTTGTAATACAAAAACCATAATTACTAATTTCTTATATAATCCATATGAATACTCCTTCAAGTAATCCTTATATCGATAATAAAAAACCTCATGTTATTCGTTGAATTGAATGACTTGAATACATTGTACCTGAATGAAAAACAGCAATATGCCTCACTGGCATGAGGCCAAGTTGACAACTTCATCTCGGACACTACGTATGAGCTCTCGAAAATTGGCTCAAAATACAGGATATGGCTCGAATTAAATGTCAATTCTTAATAGCAGACTATCACGTGATGTGAGATCAGGATGATATGGAAAAAATTCGAAGAAATATATATGAAGTAGTAAAAGACTGGCTTGCTGTAGGTCTTGACCCAGAAAAATCTGACTTCATACTACAAAGTGCTCTTCCTGAAGGCGCAGAACTCATGATGTTTTTTATGAATCTACTTCCGATTGGTGAATTAGAAAGAAATCCTACACTAAAGGCAGAAATGAGGCAACTGATAGCAAAAGGATGAGAAGATGCAGCAAAAATATCTGATGATGATTATCAGACAAGACGATGATGAGTATCTGCATGATTTTATAACTACCCTGTATCTCAAGCAGCCGATATACTTCTTCCAAAATGAACTATAGTTCCAGTGGGAGATGATCAAATACCTCATATAGAACTCACAAGAGAGATAGTAAGATTATTTAATAATCGCTACGGCACAACTTTTGAACCACCTTATGCGCTCATATCGAAAGTATCCCGACTTTCAGGAATAGATGGACAAGCAAAAATGAGTAAAAGCCTCGGAAACGCTATAATGCTTGCAGATGATGCAGATACTGTTGCTAGAAAAGTAAAAAAAATGTATACTGATCCCACTAGACTGAAAGCTACCGATCCTTGAAATACTGAATGAAATGTTGTATTTATGCACCTTGATGCATTCCATAAAGATACCGCTTATGTAGAAGGCCTAAAAGAGCTTTATAGAAAAGGGGAGATTGGTGACTGAGAGCTAAAAAGAATTGCAACTGAATTATTAAATGCATTTCTCCAACCAATCCGAGAAAAACGGAAACTCTATGATCATGACGACGCATATCTACGTGAAGTATTACAAAAATGAACGAACAATGCTAGAGAAATCGCCGAACGAACAATGCTAGAAGTACGAAAAAAGATCGGCATAATACAACTTTAATTATTTAAATTAATAACTTACAACATATGGACAGAACTACTATAGTAAGATCTTTAGAGTTAGAATATATTGAAAGAACTATGCTTGAGTCTAAACTAAATGCAACTAATGTTCTTGCAGGTAGGAATATTAGGCGTTCGACTGATAGGGTAAGCGAACTTCTATGACTTGCTCCTGTTTTGACATATGAAGGAATTATTTTACTAAATCCTCTTGATGAAAATCCTCAGACTTTTAGCGAATGATCCGATGCTGAACAAGAGCTATTATTTTATAAAATTCATCGTGATATAGAATTACATATATACCCCTCTATAAGAAAGCTTATCGGATTATTGGATGATCCGAGAAATTCTGATACTACAGAAACAATAGATGTTCTGGATGAGATTAATGCAAAACTAGAATTTGCTGTATGAAAAATGGGGGAAATGTATAGAAGTCTTAATAAAGAAGCCTTTTCAAGGTTTAGACCTTTCTTTTCAGGTATAGAGTCTCGATCCTTAGGTAATGAAAAATATCCTGGACCAAGTTGAGCTTCAAGTTGCATTTTTCCTACTCTTGATATTCTCCTTGGCATAGAAAAAGTTGCAGAGTTATCAAAAAATGCGCATGCAGTAAGACCAGCACTATCATGAAACTGATATACAACAGTTTTGGATATGAAAGAAGCTGAAGAAAAAACATCAAAATTTGGAAACCTATATGATATCTTTGCTGGGAATTCTGAACTTTTATGAAAACTAAATAGATTAACAGATACTCTTAGAAAATTTCGAATGAATCATCAATGAAATGTGAAGAAATATTTACCTCAAGTATTCGAGGGGGCTGGATGAACTGGCTGAGCTACTAATGTACCAGAATATCTAGGTGCCATAATACATAATACTAAGTCTCGTATATCTTTATAAAATAATAAGAAATACCTAGTCAGCTATAAAAAATCTTGACTTCTTATTGTAAATAAATACTATTGTATTATCTAACTAATACAATAGTATTTTACTAACTAGCTTACTTATGGAAAAACTCGATGACTCATTTGAACTATACGATCTTCGAGTCGAACTTATAGAATTCAGAGATAATAAACAAATGAGTTATGATGCAAAAGTGGGTGATCATTTTGAAGTGCGGGGAGAAAATATATATCTTCCTAATTGACAGTGATTCTCATTCTATAATCTGGCAGGCATTATACCGCTACTCAGTGGGAAGCAAAGAGTTACAGATGTATACGACTGGATGTCCACAGACTCAGATGTTTCGGCAGTAGATATACACTGCGGAGCTGTATTTCGAATATCACGAATAGGAAAAAGAACCTTCTACCACCATAAAACCTCTGGTGAAAATCTAAATAACCACAAAAATAATGCACAATAAAACCTTACCCTCTTGCCATCTTCGGAATGGCGATACACACTCAAGAATTATTCTCTGATGATGGCAGCTCTCTGAATGACATTCAGATAAAAGAGCAGATCCAACCAATATATATAGATCCTATATTGCAAATGGTGTATCCGCCATCGACTGCGCTGATATTTATACATGAGTAGAAGAGGCTATAGGTAAAAGCTTATCTGAGCTTTACCCTCAAGGATGATCATTACCACGAATACACACGAAACATGTACCAGACTTAACTGATATAGAGCAAGGGAATGTGACAGAAGCATGAACTCGTGAACTTATACTCAGATCTTTAGAAAGAACTCAGAGATCATGCCTAGACCTTGTACAGTTCCACCAATGGAAATATGATATAGAGACCTACCGTATATCAATAAAAACTCTGAGGGCACTTCAATCAGAGTGACTTATAAGATGAATCGGGGTAACCAACTGTTCTGTGGATTTTCTTTTACATCTAGAGACCAGCTGTGACTTCATACCTCTTACTACCCAGAGCCAATATAATATCTTAGATCGTCGACCTGAGAAAAAACTATTATCGCACTGCAAAGAAAGAAACATCACTTTTTATGCATATGGAAGCATAATGGGGTGACTTCTGACGGAGAAATTTCTATGAGTTCCAGAACCAGAAGAACCCATAGAGAATAGATCTATAAGAAAATATATGCGCATCATTTCGGATTGGTGAGATTGGAAATTATTCCAAAATCTTCTTCAGGTTTTAGAAAAAATAGGAGCAACTCACGGTATGAAAATAGGTGATGTGGCTATTGCATGGGTACTCTGAAGACTCGATAATGGCGCTGTAATAACTGGAGCAAGAAATACTCATCATGCGGAAGATATAGCAAAGCCTTTTTCTCTCGTTCTCAATAATGAAGAACTCAGTATGATAGATGAAGTATACAAAAAATGAAATCCTATAGAATGAGATTGTTTCGATATAGAAAGATATGCACCAAGACATCGAGATATCATGAAGTTTAATTTAAATACAAAATAAGTATGTTTTCACAATCTCCTAGTACACTTTACATATGCAGCGCGAATGTTTGACGTTCACAAATGGCAGAATGAATACATAATCAAAGATTTTCTCAACTTGGAGGAGCAATTAGTTTGGCTTGAGCTGAGGCCAGAAAAAAGAAATATAATGGAAGACCTAGTGAGTTAATCACAGATTTTATGTTGAAGGAACATGAAATAGCTATAAATAGGCAAGCAATATCTTATATATGAGACTTTTCGCAAGCTGTAATAGAAGGTGTTGAAAGGATTATATTTCTATATAATCCTTTAGAAGAAATTGCTTGCGATGATGAGTGTAAAATAGATACTCTACGTCCATATGACTACCTGTTATCTCGATGGCCCCGAAAGATTCGTATATCTCCCGTGACTGATCCAGCACTTGAAGCAGTTGAAAAATATGAAAAAATATATCAAGATATACTTTTAGTGATAAAAGGTCTTTAGGAATTGTTCTCTATATTTTTATAGAACCATCACATGAATCATAATGATAAGCTCCATCTTATAACTTCTATTATCCGGAAGTCATACCCTGATGATCTCGAATGAGTTATCTTAGACATACTCACTCCCGCAGAGATCGATGAGATAGCAGATCGCATCAGTATACTCCAGATGTTGACATTAGGAAAAAGCCAGCGAGATATAGCTAGCGAGCTGGGAATATCAGTGACCACAGTAAGTCGTGGAAATAGAGTCCTCCAATATGAGAAGAAGGCTATAGAAAAATATCTATAACCTTCTTCTTGCTCACATATTTTGTACAGTCCAACTATAAAAACCCATTTTTCATAGGTTTTATAATATGTCAAAGGCGTGAAGAGACTCTTCGCGGAAAATGAGATCGGCACTATAGTGAGAATAAATTGGAAATCAAAGTATTATTTCGTTATTCGCTTGACGACCTATAGAAGATGCGATAAAATATGATTGAAATTATAAATCTATCCTAATCCTTCTCCTCTATGTCTGGACTAAGATCTACTCTCATCGCGGGACTTACTGCCACTGCCATCACAGGAGCACAAGCAGAAGGAGCACAAGATGTGACTCCTCGTCTTTCGAGTCCTGCAGTCGCTACTGCGACACAAGAAGCCACACAAGCACTCATGACTCAAGTATGACAACCTATCCTTCTTGCACAAGCACAGGAACGAGATGGAAAAGAGTACTTTGCAGATATCCCACAAGTCGATGGTACAGGAAAAATAAGAAGGATTACATACTATAGAGATAAACAAGGGGTGATAATCCCTCCTCCTATAGAAAATGGAAAGCTCATAG
>JAYVIJ010000033.1:0-32335 GCA_043770315.1 Candidatus Altimarinota bacterium
TCTGATCGAAGATATGATCCATGATCATATCAAGAAACATAAGCATGATATGTATGTAGAACATTTATGGTGTAATGCTGATAATGAAGATGAGGTAATCTTCCTCTTCAAAGTCGATGATATAGAGCACGCTCGAAGAATCCTCGAAAAAGTCCATGAAGAATCCCTTCATCATACTCGTGATAATACTCCGCCCGAAATTATATATCTCAAAAAATAACTTATTATGAAATACCCTATCCTCCTTCTCTGTCTTGTAGTTCTCACATCTTGCGCGCCCAAAGAAAACTCAGAAACGACACTTCGCATCCAAACACTTGAGCAAGAAATCACGCTTCTCAAGACAGAAAATGCAAATCTCAAAGTCGAAAATGACCTATATAAAGCTGGATGAATGCCAGAAACGATACAAACTGGTTCTACATCATGACCCCAAACGACAGATCCACAGTTCGTAGAGTGAAGCTTCTCGAGCTGTATGCAAGAAGCTCATCGAATCTATGTTGCCCAGGGTTCTGACTACTGCAAGAAAGCCGGATATACTCCAGTAGATATCGCAGCAAATAAGTGCCAACTAGATGATAAGGTCGTCGAAAGGATTAAAAATACCAAATCCCGAGCTGAATGAGAATGCTACAATCTCTACCAATAATTTTCTATGAAAATCACTCTCCTCCTCATCCCAATTTTCTTCTTCTCTTCATGCTCCATACTTCAGAAAAAATCGGATACTCCAGATACTTTGATAGCACCAAAAAATAAGCAAGAACAAGCGGTAAATGAAGCGAAAGATGCTATAATAACAAATTCTTGAAGATATTTATGACCCCTAGTAGTCCAAACAATACTCAAAAATATTCCAAAATCCGATGGGTATAGGCTAGCTAATGTGAAGGATGTTTCGGAGAAAATAATTGAATTTTCAGTATTACCACCTTGTGCAGAACAATGTGGAGACGAGGAAAATCATCGATATTATAATGGTAAATTCTATACCGACTCTTGAATCATAAGAATTTATCATAATGTTGACCTTGTAAATGAAATAAAAATGCTTAGTGCTCCCAGTAATTTTCAATGAACTCTTTCTATTGAAACGCTATCGAATACATGAGTTATATGGCAAGAGTGAATGTATGGATTCAGCCTTAATAATATAGGGGAATATACATATCTTGTTTACAACAATAGAGGAATAAGATTCTTGAAGTATACTCGCTTCCGAGCTGATACATCGGGGAAGTCTATAATCCTAAATGCAGAAAACAAAGTTATCGTAGTAACTACAAGTGAGGAGCAATGAAGTTCAATTTTTGTATTTGATAAAGAACTTACGAAAATATATAATTCATGGACTGAAAACCTTATAGATATTACCGATGTAACGTCTAAGAATGGAGAGATATTTATTTCTTATAGAAGTTGAACAGAAAAGAAAAACTACACTTTACCTATTGATTAATTTTCTTATCTTTTTATTCTCACTATGAAACTCGCTCTCCTCATCATCCCGCTTCTCTTATTCATGACGTCGTGCTCGATCGACTGGAATGATAAAAAAGACTCGAAAATCACAGAACTCGAAAAGCAGATTCAAGAACTCAAATTCTGAAATGAATCTCAAGAAAAGAACCTTGAAACAGTAATTTGAATGCAGTGTATGTATGCTTTTATCTTTCAATCAGAAGAATTTCGAAATTGTTGATTCGATAGAAAATGTGAAGATGTATACTTACAAAAAAATGATATTAAGTTAAGGACTTGATCTAAAGCTGTCGAATCATGCATAGACACATGGAAGGAGCGAATCAAACTACTCAACAATTAAGTCTTACTTTCTATATATGAAACACTCCCTCCTCCTCATCCCCCTTCTCTTCTTCATTTTTCCGAATGCTATTTTCGCGAGCACTTCGAAAGATGGCGCCTGTGCCTATCCAGAAGGAATATACCAAGAATCTCTCGAAGTGGCTGGACTCAAGAATGCATCCGTCTCAGAATTTCATAAACGAGATTACTATGACCATAGTGAACTGTGGTATATAGTCCGTCAATCTAATATGTATAAACTATGAACCAAAAGCTATGATGACTACTCGGTATACTCTTATAACTGCAAAACAAAGAAGCCAAGAAGAGTCCTATGGCAGATGACCTTGAGAAAAATAGTATCAAAAGTCCCTTCTAATCAACTCTTCAAGGATGCGAAAATAGTATTCATATGAGGAAGATATATCGTACTGAGTTGGTATATGGATAAACAAGCTTGTACAGATAAATCATGTGACAGTGAGTTTTATAACTCGACTATAAACCTCTCTCCTCATACTTTCACTATAGCAAAAAGGATACCTGTACGTTGACCAAACGAGTATGATACTATATGAACATATACTTATTAACCATTCACACTGTGAAACTCTCTCTCCTCCTCATCTCGCTTCTTCTCCTCTCGTCGTGCACGATCGACTGGAATGATGGAAAAGATAAAAAAATCGCGGAACTTGAAAAGCAAATTACAGAACTAAAATGAAAAAATGATGATGGCTTATTTAAGAAAAAACAGGATTGCCTTCAAACTTTCAAGAAATTATATCCTGATGAATTGAGTACAGAGATGTTCTATTCAGAGAAAACAACATCTTGCTTTGCTGTAATAGATAAATGGGTTGCTGATAAAAGAGTCTTTGCAATATATGATATTTTATCCCAGAAAATTCCTTACTCCTTTACTGTTGATAAAAATTGGAATATTAAAAGCAAAAAAAATCTTATGGAGTCAGATCTAGATAAGCTAAAATGCGAGTTTGATGATGTTTTATCTGAATTATGAGGTGATGATTATTTTAATACTGAATGTTCTTATATTGGTAATTAATGAATCAAATATGTCTGAAGCAATAATATGAGTTGTCTGAGTAGTGTCAGGTGTAGTTATAACTTTCCTGACTCAGATATTTTACTATCATTGGATAGAAAAATATGAACTTCAAAAAGAAAGAGAATTTAATTTTCAGAAAGAATTATATTTTCATCTACAACAAAAAATTGAAATTATTATCGGATCTTTGGAACAAGATTATTTTGACATTCTTCATATTAATCCTGATACAGCCCCGTATCTTAAGAGGCAAGATAGAATTGCAATCAAAGAAGCTGAACGAATAAGTCTAATAAATACTTATTTTCCTGAAGCAAAAGAGGATCTTGAGAAATATAATATTCAACATGGAAACATTATTGAGATGCTACCGTGAGAACTTAATTGACAAGAACATACTTCGGATTCATTTAATAATGAACTTCTCTTATATAGAGTGACTTCCGATGAATTAAAAAATATCCTCTACACTTGACTTATGCAAAAGAAACCAAATTAAAAACTTTTACCTTTTCACTTTTCACTACTTTATGTCTCTCTCTACTCGTCGCCACTCACTCTCCCACATCATGGCACAGGCCACACGCATGGTCATGTGACCTGCTGCCAAGCTCGCTATCGGACCTGACGTCGATAATGGCTGGTACTACGATATCGACTTCGGGGATACTCCTCTCGAAGAGTCGAAACTGAAAGAGATCGAAAAAAAGATGCGATCGATCGTTCGAGAAGGACAGGAATTTCGCCAGTTCTCACTCTCCGTCGCAGATGCGAAGACTCTCCTCTCTTCTCTCGGTGAGATCTATAAACTCGAAATGGTCGATGATCTCGCTGCTCGCGGAGAGACGACGATCTCATTTTTCGCGAATATCGGGAAGTTCCACAACCCTGCGTATGCGAGCTTCGAATTCTTGAATAATCCAGATACCATAGCCATCAATACTGCGGGTGAGATATCTGTCGGAAGTACTGCAGTAAGTGCTGATTATGACTTACGTACTTCGACCTTCATCGATATGTGCCAAGGTCCTCATGTCCAGTTTACGAACTCGATCCCTGAAGATAGTTTTAAAGTCGATAAGCTCGCTGGTGCATATTGGCGTGGTGACTCGAAGAATAAGCAGCTCACGAGAATATATGGTCTCGCATTCGAGACGGGCGCAGATCTCACTGCATACGAGACGATGATGGAAGAAGCAAAGAAGCGCGATCATCGAATCCTCGGGAAGAAGCTGAAACTCTTCACCGTCTCAGACCTCGTCGGATCAGGACTCCCCCTCATCCAACCCAATGGGATGATCATCCGTGAAGCGATCAAGGACTATCTTTGGGATCTTCATAAGGACAAGGGGTACGATCGAGTCTGCACGCCTCACCTTGCGAAGGAAGAGCTCTACCAGACTTCAGGTCACGCGGGGAAATATCTCGAAGATATGTTCTCCGTCTATGGTGGGACGAGCAAAGAGAATTTCTTCCTCAAGCCCATGAACTGTCCACACCACATGCAAATATTCGCAGATAATCAGTTCAGCTATCGCGATATGCCAGTACGCTATTTCGAGCCTGCGACCGTCTACCGCGATGAGAAGACCGGGCAACTCTCAGGACTCACTCGTGTCAGGTCGATCACCCAAGATGATGGACATCTCTTCTGTCGTGTCAGCCAGATAAAAGAAGAAGTCTCTACGATCGTCGATATCGTGAAGGAGTTCTATACGACTTTCGGACTCATGGACGGATACTGGGTATCACTCTCGATCCGTGATCCAGAAACTCCAGAGAAATATCTCGGAAACAATGATGTATGGGAGATCGCCGAGAAAGCCCTCGAAGAAGCAGCGATTGCGAATGGACTCAACTATAAGCCCATGCCTGGAGAAGCGGCGTTCTATGGACCGAAGCTCGACTTCATGTTTAAAGATGCGATCGGACGTGAGTGGCAGCTTGCGACGATCCAGTGTGACTTCAATCAACCAAACCGATTCAAGCTCTCGTTCAAAAATGAGAAGGGTGAAGATGAGCAACCTGTCGTCATCCACCGTGCGGTCTCAGGATCACTCGAACGATTCATGGGGATCATGATCGAGCACTTTGCAGGTACCTTCCCTCTCTGGCTCGCACCAGAACAGGTGAGGATCATTCCTGTGGGTGAAGCATTCGTCGGATATGCAGATGGGATCTATAAAACTCTACGAAATGCGAATATTCGTGTCAAGCTCGATGACTCATCAGACTCCCTCGGAAAGAAGATCCGTAATGCAGAAACTGAGCATGCGAACTATATCCTCGTCGTGGGAGAACAAGAGATGAATGCTCGAAGTCTTGCAGTGCGAAACTTTAAAACAAAAGCTCAGTCGACTGAAGGAGTAGAAGAGTTTATTGCTCGTGTACAAGAAGAGATAAAAAATAAAGCCCTCTAAGAGAGGGTTTTATTTTAATGTCTTGTTGTAAGTGAAGTGCAGAGTCACCATGTGAGAAATCCACTTAGAAACAGTTCATCAGTAGCAGCAGAAGATTTCTCTGTTATGACTCTTCTCGTTGAATTTATAAATGCGATCCCAAGATCTCCCACCATATAAGCAACTCTTCGTTGTATAAGATCGACGACTTCAAAGACGATGACTTTCTCTGTATCTCGTGGGTCGTATATACCATGAACTTCAAAGTTATTCGACCGATAAAATTGTTGTTGATCCATAAAAAGAACTATAGACAGAGTATGAGAAAAATCAAGACCCTGTACAAAAATCCGGAAATACATACACTCGATCTATCTTTAAATCTCTATGAAAAAATATTTTCTCTTCATTTTTTGGTGAATCTTTTTTATCAGTCCTGCTGAATATTTGATTAATACGATGATTATCCCCTGAGCATCGCTCGGGAAATTTTTCTGAGCAGTAGGGGTGTATATTTTTCTCCTGACACTCTATTATATCTTCAGATGACGGAGTACTCTCATGCGACAAGAATCCAAAAGAGAAAAAATCATAGAAATATTCATACTCGGATCTTTCTGACTTTTTGTAATGGAATGGATGATCATCGGGAATAGTCCTCTCTGAAATCCGAGTGCGATACAGTCGAGTATGTTCATTTGGTGGGTATGGGTATTTCTCTTTCCGAAAGTCATGATCAGCAAATATACAAAACTTCTTCAGAAAAAAATTCTCGTCTATCATATTCTCTATTCAAGCATATTCTTCTTCATCGGTATGACAGCACGAGAACCGATCATCTTTGTTTTTGTATATGGATATGGGCTTTGGGCATTTTATTATTTTACCTATCTCTATATCCAGATATCTCCGCTCGAAGTTAATAAAAAAGACCTCTCAGTTATTCAAAGTCTTTAAACTCTTTCTCAAATAAAGAAAAGCTGCCCGGAGGCAGCCTCATTGGCGCGAGAACGCCTTACTTCTTGGCAGGCTTCGCCTTCTTCTGCTTGCGAAGTTCCGCATCGATCTTCTCGGCGATGGCGATGCGGACGAGATTCCGGACATCCTTGGCTGCCTTGAGTGCAGCCTTGGCAGCCTTGACGTCGGCATCCTTCTCTCCAAGCTGCTCATGCAGCTCGACAAGAGTCGGAAGACGCACCTTCTCCTCCACCTTGACTTTGGCAGGGGTTTTTCTCGCGGGGGGTTTGGCAGTTGCCATGAGTTCTCCTTCCAGAGAGTAGACTCCATTAGTGCGGGATTGCCCTAAAGAGTTGGCATACATACTAAAAAAATTATACTATATAAGTCAAGTATTAAAACCTTGATTTTATTAACTGTCAATTCTTTACAAGTAAAAAATACGCGTATAATATACATATGAAAAAAACTACACTTCTCGACCAATTCGAGCAACTTCCCGAACTTCGAGAACAAAAAGAAAGTGCTACAGGGAAAGAAAGAGCTAAAATAAGTCGAAAAATCGAGGCTCTGAGAAAAAAAGAACCTTCTATCGAATCTCTTCTCGAAGCAGTCGATCGACAAAGGGTTGTTCGTGATATTCTCGATCTTACCATGGATGTCACTCGGATTGATCCCATCAACCGTGCAAAAAATATGTCTGACCTTCATCATTCGATTGTAAATTTTGCACAGAGAGCTTTTTCTCTTCCTATAGATTATCGTATCACAAATGCAGGGTGAGAAAGTCGAGAGGATGATCCAGGGATCGTCGAATCGATCGTCATCCAGCCAGAGTATATCTCTGATGATTTCATGATCGGTCTTGGGCTTATGACAGAATCTGAAAAGCGCCTCCCTTTTTCTGAAAAAATCGAGAAAAAAATACAAGCTATCCCTCAAATAAAAACACTTCTTCGCGATCTCACTCCCCTTACTACCAAAACTGGCATATCGACAGGACGGATATCTACTGTCACAAATCCATGAAATCTAAACTTTGGAAAATACGTAGTGTTTCAAGAATTATCAGGTATAGAAAAGGATACATCGAGAAATCGTCGAAGAATGATACGAACTATCGTACCTCATATATATGATGATACCTATAGCATGTTGCGCTGACAACAGCATGCTCTTGATTCTCTAAAAAGAAAAATAGAATTCCTCTCAGAAATTCGCGATGATCTCATGCCAGCCCTGATTATCAGATGGCAAAGACCCTGATATACCGAGGATGAGAAAAGAAATGATCTTGCTATACTTGAAGAACTCCTAGAAAGAAAACCTTCTTATAATGAAAGAAGGGCTCTGGAAGACCGAATCCGAAAAATACAACTCGATCATCCAGAAAGAGACCGACTGAGACTCGTTGGTGCATGCAATGATCTCATAAAGGAAACACAAAAGAAAATCGATAAGAATGCAGAAATCTCTCGACAACTTGAGTGGATACGAAATCAGGAAAAAGCTTTAAGAATAAGTTTTGACCATTTCTATGACGAAATCATCGGGGCTATCGAAGAGCTCAATACTGTAATGACCTGATCTGATCCTCATACCCTAAGGGAAGATGAGCCTCTCGAAGGGATTCAGACAAATAAGCTGATTCGATTCTGGAAAATCGTAGAGAATTTTATGTGACTTCCCCATTTTCAGATCACCTTATGACATCCATTTCATACTATCCGTGGGACTGTAGCATGAAAGGCTATAGATATGAAAAATCATCGTAATCAATGAAAGTGAACCGTACGAAAAGAATGACTGAAGATAACCCTCTCCCTCATATTGTCTCTCAAGGAAATACGATACCATATGATACAAGCAGAAGTCGAGCATCATATGCGAGTACGGCCACATATGACTCTATGAGAAAAAAGGAAGCTCAGAGCAAAACTGACAAAGACTCGTATCTCTCTCGAGCAAATTCGTTTTCTTCCAGAGGTAGAACTCCTCGAGTGATGAAGGGCAAAATTTCTTGCTATGATAACTGATCTTCGAACCAAGGAAGCACTCCTCTCTCCTTCATAACGCATGCATGAAAAAGCCGCCCGAGGGCGGCTTTGGTACGACGCAGATTGATTTCTTGCATCGTCATTCGTGTACTTCAGGCGGCAGCACGACGCCGAGAGGCGAACCAGGCGATAGCGCCCGGATCGTGGTCGATGCGGTAGTTCATGACCGCCATTTGCAGTTCGGGCGGGAATTCGCCCTCATGCTCACGGCAGTTCGGGCAGGTGGCCGCATGTTCGATGATGGACGGATCGTCCAGAGGTGCATCGAAGTGGCTGGAACCCCCGAGCACCAAGGCGGCCAGCAAAGCTTCCAGACCATAGCTGCTGAAGAGGACATCGAGGCCGTCGAGGCCGCGGAGGTCGAAGAGGCCGTCATGGCCACCGTCACCGAAGAGTTCGTTCAGACCACCGTCACGACCATCCAGCGGAATGCCGATGACCGTGATGTTGCTGACCAAACCCTGTCCGATGAAGGCAGCGATCAGGGCTTCCATGTCTTGTGGACCAGTTGAGCGCATTGCGTGGATCTCCTATGTACAGAATTACCCTCGATCATCCAATCCCCCGACGGGAGATGAATACGTATGAGCATATAGAATATATATACTATATTTAAAATGTCAATTATTTTTCATAAAATGTCTTGTATGCATGAGAAGGTTTTATACGGAAAAACCGCCCGAGGGCGGTTCTTTGGGTTTCAGGGCCATGATAGCCCTGAGGAGACCCTTCAGGCAGCCGCTGCGATCACAGGGGCGCCCTTGAAGCACTGGCGATCGCGGCGAGCCAGGCGATTCATGGCACCCTTGGCACGGCTGGCCACACGCTTCTTGCCAGAGGCATTGGCGACATCGCGAATGGTCGTCAGCTCGGCGTAGTAGCCGGCGCTGCGACGGTTGGCGACGTCACGGTCAGCCTCAGCGTTGGACTTGTCGTCCTCAGCCGAAGTGAGACGCTGGCGCAGGCGGCTGTTGGCAGCATGCTGTTGCGAGAGGGCAGTCTGCAGACCACCAATGCGGTCCTGCAGCTCGCCGACCACACGCTGGCGCTGGCGGGTGAGCATGCGCTCGAGTACGGCCATGGCGAAGGCCGGTTCGCAGCATTGGAGCAGCATTTCGGACGTGAAGCCGAGGGATGCCAGTTGCTCGATGATGCGGGAGCTTTCGCGCTTGGCTTCGTCGCGGAGATGCGACTCGGCGTTGCGCATGAACTCGACGCTCGCAGCCACGACTTGGCGCTGGAGCTGTGCGCGGTAGTGCTGGATGCTCGGATTGCCTTCGGCCCAGCTGGGCAGATCGACATCGACACCCACGATCACGCCGCATTCCGGTTCGACGAAGTCGAACTTGGGAAGGATGCCCATCGCGGCCATGCCAGCTTGCAGCAGGATCGAGAACTGGTTGTTTTGGAACATGCGGATCTCCTGTTGAGTCTCCTGTGTTGACCTCCCTCCGTACGCACCATGCGTCGGATAAAAGTATCTACACAAAAATATTATATATAATATTTTTGTGTAGTCAAATAAATTTTGTTGCTGTTTTTAGAATTTCAGAGATCATGACGGTATTATTTTTAGAAATTATGAAAACCTCATTTATCTTATATAGTCTGTTGTTGATTAGCATGCCTCTTACAAGCTTTGCACAGACGATCACTGGAGAGAATTTTGTCCTCACTGGACCAGACGGAAAGATGACAGCACAGCTTGCCACCGGTGGTGAAGGGACTCCAGGGCTTTTCTTCTATGACACTCGATGAGTTCCTCGTATCACGATCGGACTGTATGGGGATCAAGTTCCTGGGATCGTCCTCAATGATGAGAAAGGTCTCGCTACGGCACTTCTAAGAATGGTGAATAATCAGTGAGATCCTGTACTTGTCCTCAAGGAAAATGGGCAAGATCATCTCATCATCGATAAAAATGGTATACGAAACACTCCAGGAAGTTCGCCTATTGGAACAATGAATATAATCTTTATTAGCCTTATTTCGGGATGATTTGGAGGATTTCTCGTATTTCTCATGATGCAAAAAAAGGATGATAAAATCCAGAATCCATTTCTCCGATAGGAATTTATCGAGATTGAATTTCTTTATTTTTAAGCGCGATTTCTATCCTTCTCTTGAAACTCCAAACATGGAGCATACATATCTGAGAAATATGTCCATAAGTATTGACAGCATCTCCGATGATTTCTCATGATATATCCCTGAGGACTCCTCGTAATATATTCTTACTTATTCCTACGCCGAATATTTCTTCGACGAATTTTCTCACTCGATTCACGGTAGTTATGACGAATCATTCATGCCCTTCAAGGGTATAGGCAAAAGGAAATTTCTGGAAATAATGTATAATATCAGGATGTGGGGAATATTGAACTTTTATTGGCATAGAGAAAAAATAAAAACACCTCCTCTATTTTCTGAGAAGGTGTTTCGGATAAAAAGTTTTTTATACCTTACAATATTCTCAGAAGGGGTCTTCTAAGAAGGAGGAGGAGGGAGAAAAAATTATAAGTCTTCATGTTTTAGTATGATTATTGGAGTGCTTCTGCTGTATTTCTTATAAGAGCTAAAACTTGATTTACTGAGTCTGGATACAATGATTCAGCTTGGCCTTGAGGAAGAGCAAGTTCATGTGAAGAAAATTGTACTGTCCTAGGAGTTACTCGATCATCTCTTGTTGCGATCACTGTTGCTCTGATATATCAAATAACACTTCCCGTTCGCGAAGTTTCACGATGAAAGTCCTCAATAGAAACGCCTTGAGCTAAGGCGAGTCTCAATTCATCCATATTAGAACGTGTAGCAGCTTCTGACATAAAAAGAAAAATAAAAAAATAAAAACCCTCCTTTTTATGGGAGGGAGAGAAAACGTTTTGGATTCACGCTATACTCAAACACCTCCCTGTGACGGAAGAAGGATGAGTACGAGAAGTGAAGAAATTGCTTTCATAAGATGAATATATCAAATAGGAACCCAATGTCAAATTAATTGCGTACGTAACTCACTCATTCTCAGAGGAGCATAATAGTTTTTAGGAATACATCTGCCGTGACTCAGGATATCTTATCGACTTTCTCTGCAAATTCTGGCTTTGTAAGATAGAGTGAGGCAGCAAGTAATGTAGCTACAGCTACTGATATAATACTGATACGCCTGAGATCTTTCCCTGACTGAAGTTCTTGCTGACGATATGCCTCAGGATTTTCCTCGCGGAATTTTTCACGTTCTACTCACATATATTGATGGTATAAAGAAATACTATAGAAGTATATAGTAATTTTTATATCATAGATGTCAATAAATTTATTGGGATATATTGGGACTTACTTTTTGCAAAAATCCTCATTTTCCATATTCTAGAAATGTGAAACACGTACTCAAAAATATCATAAAGACCTTTGCGAAATTTCTCGCGATTCTTTTCACCATACTGACGCTTGTACTTATCGGCATCTCTTTCATAAGACCAGAATGGATCAAAATTGGTATAGAGTGGATCGGGAATCTCATAACAACACTTGGAAATTGGAATTATCTCGTCGCATTCCTTTCTGCCTGTATCGAGTCACTTCCGATCATCGGGACGGCTGTCCCTGGGATGAATATCATGATTCTCGTAGGGGGATTCTGGGGGAAAACTCATATCATCGGGACGATCGCCTCTGCAATAATCGGCGCTATGCTCGGGAATTATCTTGGATACTGGATCGGTAAATGGTACGGGACAGAACTGATAGAGAAATATGGCGATTGGTTTGGTGTCGGAAAGACAGAGGCTGATATACTCCATAAACAGATAGAGAAAAATGGATTTTGGTACATCGTCCTCGGAAAATTTCATAATTTTACACGTGCTTTTGTGCCATTTATCGCTGGAGCAAGTGGTATGAGAGAGGATAAATTTTGGATGTATAATATGATCGGCTCTATCTTTTGGGCAATCTGTATCAATGCTATCGGGATGCTTTTCATCGACAACTATGAAGTCATACTCGATAATTTCTGAAAGATAGCTTTCGGTGTTATATTGGTCATCGCAGGATATATATTCTTCTTTCAGAGAGAAAGTTGGTCACACTATATTAAAGCGAAAGAGGCGGAAATACTCCTCAAACAATCGAAAAAAAACTTATAGAAAATTTTCAATATTCAATAATATGCCCCCTTTTTTTATACTCATTGGGATTTTCATAGCATCTCTTATAGTTTCTCCCCTTATAGTAAGTAGTGTATCCTTCTTATTGCGAAAATACGCTATACTTGATAGACCTGAAAAATATAAGTCTGAGCAAGGTCGACCTCCTGCTCCATACGGTATCTGAGTAAGTATTTTTATTATACTTCTTATTTTTATTCCTGGTGTTCTTCTGTGGTGAGATTTTTCTGCTACTCTCGAAAAGCGGCTCCTTATTATGCTTATTCTTTGAGGAGTTTTGACTATTATCAGCTTTATAGATGATCTCGATACAATAGGAAAGTCGAAGATTGCTATACCTCCACTATTTCGTCTTGCGATGCAGATAGTAGTAGGCGCGATCATCGGTATGACGAGTATCAAAATCAGCTATATATCATGAGCTTTCTGAGGGATCCTTGATCTGACTGGGTACTCATGGGAAGTGATACTCGGCGATCTCCATATGACATTCTATCTTCTTCCGATTCTTATCACGATATTGTGGTATGTGCTTGTTTTTAATGCTGTGAACTTCTCTGACTGAGTTCCAGGACTTGCTGGAGGATTCTCACTGATATCATTCATCATCCTTGGAGGACTTGCGATCAAACTCCTCTTCATCGATACTTCTCTCGCTGCAGAGGAAAATAGTAAGTTTCTCCTTGTGATACTTGCGATCATCATACCGGTGACATTTTTCGTCACTCGTCTCGATATATCACGACGCTGACTGATGGGTGATTCTGGGACGATCATGCTCGGATTTCTCATCGCGACTCTTGCGATCATCGCATGATGAAAGATCGCTACAGCTATGGCAGTCATCGGTATCTACTTGATCGATCTCGTCTATGTCATCACAACCCGCATCCTCAAAGGCAAAAATCCGCTAAAATGAGATCAGTCAACCCATCTGCACTTTCGACTTCTCGAGCTTGGGCTTTCTCAGAGTCAAATCCGTACTATCGTCTTCTCTCTGACTGCAGTATTCGGAGTTTCAGCGATATTTCTCCCCACCATAGGAAAAATAATTCTTCTCTTTTTTATTACGATCATTTCAATATTTCTTACGGAAATACTCAGTCTCGTAAAACGAAAATAAAATCCCGATATTCGGGATTTTATTTTTTTCAGATACTATTGCCCATAGCGTTCACTCACCTTTTTCCAGTCGACGACTTTCCAGAAATTCTCGATATATTTCGCACGTGCATTTCTATAGTCGATGTAGTAGGCATGTTCCCATACATCACAGGTAAGAAGAGGTATATCATCGCCTGTAATAGGAGTATTGGCTCCGATAGTCGATACAATATCAAGCGATCCATCAGGTTTCTTTATAAGCCATGCCCAACCAGATCCAAACGTCGCAAGAGCTACCTTCGTAAATTCTGCCCTAAAGTTATCGATATTTTCCCAGCGGGCATTGATCTTCTCATGAAGTACTTTTGAGGGGATATGATGACCGAGAGGAGCGAGTGACTCAAAGTAGAATGTATGATTCCAGATTTGGGCAGCATTATTAAATATTCCTCCCGCTGGAGCTTTTTTTATAATCTCTTGAAGAGTGAGTCCATCATACTCCGTAGTTGGTACAAGTTTATTGAGATTATCGACATACGTCTGGTGATGTTTTGCATAGTGGAATTCGAGTGTCTCTTTCGAGATATGTGGTGCCAGTGCATCGAGTGCATATGGGAGAGTGGGAAGTGTAAAAGACATATTTTTAGTTATTAAGGTACGAAGATTATACGAAAAATAGAAGAAAATGCGAGGAAATTTGGAGAAAAATAAAGAATATGGCAAAATAATCATATGCAAAAAGCTAATTCTCATAGTGATAGTGCCGTACCCATACTAGATCTCTTGACGCGTAGAGAGACCACCCAAGCTCATAAACTTATCAAAAAATGAGAAGGTTTTATTCGAGAGATACTTGATCCCAGTTTTGGATATCGTACTCCTTCAGAGTTGCTATGAGCGATTCAGGATCAACTAGCAAAATACGCACCATGAGCAAAAATATCATCTATTCAAAGAAGAGATCCTCATAAAAGAGGCTTTCGGAATAATTTCTACGATCATTCTACCCGTACAGATATAACTATAGACGAAAAGTATATAGGTTCCTATCCGATGTTAGGTGAAGATGAGATATATATACCCCTACTCAATAGTACCAAGTATATTGTAATTCGAGGTATCGGAGAGAAGAAAAAAGAATTATTCCACACGATAAAACATGGGATGGGATCAGAATTCGAAAAAAGTACGAGACTTATTGCTCAGCTCAATGAAGATAAACTCACCTGAGCTTATAACAGACAATTCTTAGAATCTTTCTGAAAAGATCATACTTCAGAAAGTATGGAGAAGGGCGGAAAGAAATTTGTTGTCTTTGGGATTGATCTCGATGGCTTTAAAGAGATTAATGATCAACTGGGTCATGATGTATGAGATAAAGCACTTATAACTGCTACTGAAGTACTTCAGAAAGTATTTTGAAGAGGGATTGATTATGTATGTAGGGTCAGTGGTGATGAATTTGTCGTTATCATCGATGCTACTGACTGGAAAGGAAATGTACTAGAGGCAAATATCTCTCTCTTTACAAGAAAGATACATTCAGAACTAATGGCTTTATGAGATGATTGGATTCCGAAAGAAAAAACGATAGAAAACCCTCCAAAAATCTGAATGACTGTATGAGTCGGATTCATGGATAGCAAAACAAGTCTTGAAAAAGCAATAATCGATGCTGATATGGACATGCTCAGAAAAAAACCTGAGCTGTGAGGGGTTTTGAGAATCGCAAGAAAGCTCAGAAATATTAAAAATCTCTGACTTATCCCTGTAGTACTCCATGATCTTAAAGCGATACCGTGAATTCAGGAATTTCCAGAAGATGATAAATCAAGAGTAAGTACTATTATAGATGAATTATCCCAAATTTTCGCAAGAAATACTCAGAAATAAATATTGAAATCTTATATTATAGTTTCAATTCTTTTTATTCAGAATACTTCTTTCATCTCCTCTATAGTCGGTGCGGTATATCCATCTATACCAAGGATAATACTTTCATAACCAACCCAATAAGCAAAAGTGTATCGGGCACTCATATATTCTTTCATATCATTTTTCGTTCTTAGACTTCATGATTTCAGAGCTTGTTGGAGATGGCTATGCATTTCTGAAAAAATGACGAAAAAATCTTCCTCAGAGAGTCATAATTTCATCCTCTGAAGTCGGCATTCTTCAGAATTTTCTCGAATTATCTCTTCTAAATTCCTCTCATGAAGAAGTCTCGCAATACGAATAAAGAGGGATTCTTTTAGTTTAAGATATCGAGATAGAACCTCAGGATGGTCAAAATCAAGATAGAGTTGGTCCATATAGAGATAATATCATATACCTTTTGAGCATGCAACATTATTGATTCAATGGAGTTATGAAAAATGAAAAAAAATAAATATTTTTTTGACAAATTAATATTTAATGAATAAAATGTTTTTGCTACATTCACGTAGTTACCTAGGGAGTCCCCTATGGTATACCATTTTCTCGAGGAGTTCCCGTATGGGACAACGCTATCAAGGTGGGGCAACGGAAAGAGGCGTCTTCAATATGGCGCATCTGCAATCTGCCCTTGCCCACGGCGGTACTACGAATGGCATCAAGGCCATCCGTGAGGCGCGTGGTCAAGGTCGCCGCATCACCAACCAGGTGAAGACCTGGGTGGCAGCCAAGAACCCTGACGCCGTCAAGCTGCAGCAAGAAACGGAAGAAGCGGAACTCGCCACCACCTGAGCCACCTCACCGCACTGTCATAGGTACGGTACCGTAGAGAACATTTTGCTCGTCTAGAGCTCGTGTTCCTACAGAGAACATTTTGCAGGGCCTATGTCGTTTCACCACGACTCGGCCCTTCTTTTTTTGCGTTTTTTTGCTATTTCGATACTCTAGGAAGGTATGATACTTACGAAAACACTTCTTCACACGACAGACATCTATATCAAGAAACTGAAAGAAGCGGGCATCGAGACGACTTCTGATTTTCTCATGCTCTTTCCTCGTGAATATGAAGATAAGTCTGACGTGATGACCCAATTCTCTCTCCTAAATATTACAGAAAAACAAGCCGTAAAGTGTACTATAGAGCTTCTCACGAACGAGATGACTCGGAATAAAAAACTCCTTATAAAAGCAATTCTGACGGATAGTGATGGCATGCATGCAGAAGCGGTATGGTTCAATCAACGGATGATCCTCTCGAAATTTGCACCTTGAGATACAGTGCTTATTTTCGGAAAACCAAAATACGAGTATGGTCGACTCTCCTTTCCTTCGTGTGATATCGAGCATTTTTCGCATAAGAGACAAGAGATCATGCCTGTATATAGTGATGTAAACTATATACCTGGAACATGGATCCGCGAGAAGATGGTCTATTTGAAACCATTTCTCGATGATATTCCTGATGATATCCCTGATGCGATTCGCAAGAAAAAATGACTGAAACCTAAAAATGCGAATATTCGCGATATACATTTTCCGACCTCTATAGAGCAATTCGAGAAAGCAAAACGAGAACTCGGATATGGAGAACTATTCCAATTCCAGCTTGTGTGAGTCGAAAAGAAAAATGCAACACGAAATGCCAGTGAATGACTTGCGCCAAAGATTTCTCTCGATGTAGAATTTATAAAAGAGATTATTTCGACGATCCCCTTCCCTCTCACGAATAAACAAAAGATCGTCCTCTTTCAGATCCTCAAAGATATGGAAGAACCTTATGCTATGGCGAGGCTTCTGCAGGGAGATGTCGGGACAGGAAAGACGGTCGTAGCCCTCATCGCTGCGATACATATTATCAAGCATACTCATCCGACTCTCCAGGTAGCTATCATGGCACCGACAGAAATCCTTGCCCGTCAGCATTTTGTAGGCAATGAAGCCTGGCTCATGCAGTGGGGTATCCGATCAGATCTTCTCGTCGGATCACTCACTCCACGCATGAAGGAAGATGCTCGAGAAAGACTTAAGTCTGGTCAAACTGACATAATCTTCGGTACTCATGCACTCATCCAAGACTCGGTACAATTCGCGAATCTTGGTTTCGTCGTCGTCGATGAACAACACCGATTCGGAGTGGAACAAAGGAAAATCCTCGAAGAGTACTGCAGTCGATCGAAGATCGTCCCCCATAGACTCAATATGTCAGCAACGCCTATACCTCGTACACTCGCACTCACTATCTACGGTGATCAGGATGTTTCTGTACTCGATGAGTACCCAGTGGGACGAAAACCGATCCATACTCGAGTCATCAAAGAAGAGCAACGGGTAGAAATGTATCGATTCATCGAGGAAGAAGTCAGGCAATGACGACAAGTCTACTGGATATCTCCGCTCGTCGAAGAATCAGAGACCCTCGAGGTCGCCAGTGCGGTGGAGATGCAGGTCACTCTTTCTGCGATTTTTCCGAAGCTCACGATCGGCCTCATCCATGGAAAGATGAGTGGAAAAGAGAAAGATAGAGTCATGCAGGAATTCTATGAAAACAAGATTCATATACTCTCTTCTACTTCTGTCGTAGAAGTAGGGGTGAATAACCCAAATGCTAGCGTCATGTGTATCGAAGGGGCAGAGAGATTCGGACTCTCCCAACTCCACCAATTTCGCGGACGAGTCGGCCGAGGTCAAGATCAGAGTTACTGTTATCTTTTTACTACCAAGGAATATAAGACCGATCGACTTCGAGCGATGGAACAGACGAACGACGGTTTCGAGCTTGCAGAGATCGATCTTGAACTCCGATGACCTGGCGAAGTCTACGGCGTACGTCAATCTGGAGTTCCAGATTTTCACTTTGCTGATCTCCGAGATGTGAATCTCATATCAGAAATACGTGAGGATATAGAAGAATGGATGAAATGAAAAAGTCAAAAATAGATTTGCTATTTACGATGAGTTTTGTATAAATCATATATACTATTTATATATGATTGAACAAATTCGTACACTTGCAGGTTTTATAGATGAATATAGTGGTAACGTAAGTAATTGAGTTACTCGGTCGCCCGAACTGAGGGAGCGCATACTTGAGTCGATCGATCAGGTATGGCAGATACTTTGACAAGATGGAGTAAGTATAGGAATGATCCTCGATACCCTCGAAAAATGAGAATGAGCAAAAGATATGATGTATAGAGAGAAGATGCTTATACTCAATGCTTCCGTAATGCGATGAAAGCATATAAAAGAATGAATCCCTCCAGAAAAGGCAGAGCGGATTTTACGTGAGGCAAAACTCGATTTTATGAGATGAATGCTTGATTTCTTTGGAATACCCAATGTAGAATTATTTATTGTTCGTGGTAGCTTATGAGCTATAGAGAATCCAATTGTACGTACAAAAATTCGTGCTGAAGTTCTCCTGCGTGAACAAAGAAAATGAGAAAAAGCAATCGGAAAAGCAGAATGACCAGATCTTGAGGGCTTTGATACAATCATCTCGTGATATGAGGCAACTTACTCTACTCTTGTTGATAGACAGCGCGCTCTGGATAATATCATAAATGAAGAGATTATTGCCCCACTTGCTGAAACTTTTCCTTTTCCAGCAACTGAACCAGTAAGAAGCATTATAGACTATTCTCGAGCTCGAGCTGAGCGAATAAAGCACATAGAAAAAGCCCAAAGACACCTTCAACATCTTGAAACCCTCGCAGAATGAAATACGGGAAAATGACTCAAAGCTCTTATAAAGAAAGCTCTCGCTCGAGTTGATACCGAACAATCAAAACTTTCCCACCTCCATGAAAAATTTTTCTGAACGGTGTTTTCCTGAAATCTTGGAGAGATGCATGATGCAGTAATTCGCTCATTTGGAATTACCCCACCAAAAAAGAAAATAAAGCTATCAGAACCGCTCATGAATATACCAATAGAAAAAATTCTAGAAACACTTCGCGGAGCTATATCAGTCGTAGTATTTGCTCGATACTCTGAGTTACAAAAACTCCGTGAAAACGAACGCAAGATAGTAGAAATACTCAAAAAATTTAAAATTATTTTAGAAAAATATCGTCCCGAGTTCGAAGAAACACTACAAGATCAAGAGAAAAAATCACTCATTGCAAGATTCAGAAAAGAATTAGAGGATTGGGACAGCGAAAGCAATGCTCTCATAGAAGAATATTCCCTGAAAAATATACGGTCTCTCAGAAATACAATCATAGAAGATCTTACTATTCCCTATTTATCATAACTATGCCTGAAGCTTCGCCAGATGTGTCAACAAAACGAAATGGGTATGCTATAATATCTCATGGTGGTATCGGTGATGAGCTTTGAGAAGATGCTCAAAGAGAAAAACCGAGACATAACCTCAGTGGTTCTTGTCATGAACTCCAAATACATGTTGAAGGTCAAGCCCTCCGTATCCTCGTAGATATTTGAGCTTACCAGTGACGAGGAAAACTCGAAAGAGAAATCAAAAAGGTTTCAGATGGAGTTTCTGCTGTTGTATTGACGCATCCACATATGGACCATATCGGTGATTTTCCGAGGATTTTTACTGAAGGATGAGCATTCGAAGGAAGAGTATTTTCGACACCTGGAACCCTCCAGGCGACACAAATTGCACTGATCGATGCTGCAAAAATACTCCAGCGTGAATATGAAAAAAAGGTAGTCTGATGGAAGAAAACTACTGAAGAAGTTGCTGCTGCATTTTTTACACTCAAAAGTGCTGATGCGATTGGCAAAAAACGTGTTGCCCGAACTCCGCAAGGAAACCGAGTCAGTCAGACAGGAACAATAGTGGACAAGAAAGTATCTATCCAAGAAGCTCATGCTACTCTCCAGAAACATGGTATAGCACTCGATATGAAAGATACATGGCGAGAAGAGATGAAACGAAGAGAGCCAGAAAAACCAGCATATACGATAGAAGACGTATATGCATCACTTTGAGCTATCGAGACGCATGAAATTAAGGATGGCTGGAAAGATCTCGTCCCCTGACAAGTAGCTTTTCGATTCTATAATGCTGGACATATCATCGGAAGTGTCAGTGTCCTATTTCGTATTACTCAAGAGAAAAAATCAAAATATGTACTTTTTTCTGGTGATCTCTGATCCTATAAGTGGGATATGCACCCTACAGGAGTGGCGACACCTCCACACAACCTTCCGATCGATACCGTCATGATCGAGTCAACCTATGGGGCAAAAGTACGAGAAGATTTTGCTATAGGGCTTTCAGATTTTGAGGCAAACCTTAAACGTGATCTTGGTAAATATCGAAGAGTTACGATATCTACATTTGCTATGGATCGTACGCAAAACATCCTCGCTCGACTCATCAAGATGAAGCTTGCAGGAGAGATCGATGCTGATATAGTACTTGACTCCCCTGCTGGCATACAGCATACTCAAGCATACGTACAAGCAACTCAAAATCTCGATGAGCTTATTGTGAGACCAAAAGCGGCAAGCATACAAGCACTCCTTTGAGATGATTTTGAGGCAAGAGAAAGTGTACTTCTCGGCGAATACGCAGAATATATCGACCCAAAAAATGGTCACTACATTATCGCTGATAAAGACAGTCGTGAAAGTCTTTTTGCTGCGAATGAATCTGGAAGAAAAATGATCGTCCTCACAGCATCAGGAATGGCAGACTGAGGAATGGTGATTCATCATCTACAATCAAATATCGAAGATCCAACGACTGTATTTTATTTTCCAGGATACCTCGTACCAGGTACTCTCGGATATGCTATTGCCAATAAGGATCAGCCAGGAGGACAACAAAAACGAGTCACCATAGAGGGGGAAACTTACGAGGTAAAAGCTCGTATGAAACAATTTAATTTTCTCTCAGGACATGGAGATGCGGAAGATCTTCGAGCTTGGCTTCGTGCACTCAAGCTCCCGAAAGGAGCAAATATCAGAGTAGTACATGGTGATGTGAATGGATCAAGTCTAGAATTTGCACATAGTCTTGAACGTGATGGATGATTTGCACATACGAACGTGATCGTACCAAATATCTGAGAAGAAAACTTCTTCCCATTCGATATACCAGCAACAAAAAAATCAACTCGAAGAAGAAAGTCTTGACTTTGACCACTTGTCGTAGAGCCAGGACCAGCAAGAAGAAAAATAGAGGCACCAAAAGTCGAAAAATCGAGAAAAACATCAAAGAAATGAGAAATTTTAAGAAAAGATTCATGAGCAATAGTTCCTCCAAAAAAGCAACTTCGTACTGCTATAAAGGTATGAAGAAAGGTTGGAGCAGAAAGGAACAGATATGCTGATATTATTAGGTCTGCTCATTCTACTTACGATAGTTTTTATCGAGAATTTATGAGTATGCCTATACCATTTTTTCAGGCAACGTTAAAATACTATAGTGATGTGCAGGCACTCGAAAAACTTCAGGAAGAAAAAGGCTCTCTTGATTATTCTCTAAATGTAAATCAAAAAAAGCTTTTTAAAAGTGAGAATCCACCAAAAGATAAAAAGATATCTGACGTCACTGATCCTTCTATCATCCGTCAAGATATTGCTGCATTAGAAGCTAGAATTGAAGAGAATAAAAGAAAGATTTCGATACTTGAAGGTACTATGCGATGAAATTTGATACAGGCAAAAGTATCAGCACAGTCAGTCTCAAAGTGAGTCATCGAAAGTTTATGATATACAACAAAGCAAATAGAAACACATCCTGAAATAATACCCCTAGAAGATGAAAATGACGTTAAGAGGATCGTAGTGGAGACACTTATTAAGGTATTACAATACGATCCTGACACTACTGGAAATGTCTATGGGTTACTCACTCAGCTTGTCACTGTTATGAGAGTCCAGCCTCATGTATCATGAGATTATGAAGCTCAGGATAAAACTACTCTGCAAGCACTTGGCAAAATCAATGTATGATATTCTTTGAGTTCTTCTGCTGCACTATTGATGGGAAAAATCAATCCTGATTATGTATTTCAGCCACAATCAAAGAAAGTGTCGAATGCAGCAGTAAAAATACCAAGAAAAGCTCCAGTGAAAGAAGAATGACCAAAAGTGAATGTTGCGGTAGCCAAAAAAACATGAAATACAAAAGAAGTACTATTAGCTGAAATAGCACAACTCGAATTAGAACGAAAAAAATATAGTCAATATCATCTCCAAAAAAAGGATTCACTCTCAAAAGATCGTAATCGTCTTCAAGAATTAAGGGGTATTCATGCTCGTGGGGATATGCCCTCAAGAGGAAAGTTTAAAGATTTATCTTCTGTCGAAATCGAGGACGAATTCAAAAGAAATACTTGAGCGCTAAAAAGCGTAAATGCATCTCTAAGAAATCCTCGACTCGTAGACGATCAAGAGCAATACGATGATCTTATAAAAACAATACGTGGACTTGCGACTAAGCTTGCTAGAATGAAATAAATTTTTGAAAAAAGAGCGGTTTTCATTAAGATACCCCCTATGCAAGATCAATTCTTATTACACTATCTCCAGAAACTCAAAACCTCAAGTCTTGAGCGAAAAGTCCCAAATATCTCCGAAGAAAATGCAAAGTATCTCAAAGCTCTTATTCGAGAAAAAAATCCGAAACACCTTCTCGAAATTGGAACGGCGAATGGATATTCTGCACTTCAGTTTGCTTCTGTTCTCGATAAAGACAGTACACTCACTACAATTGAGTATGCTTGGAATGCACATATAGAAGCCATCGAACATTTTAAGAATTGTAAGTCTAAAAATATCCATGCAATCTGGTGAGATGCCAAAACAGTACTCCCTACAATCAAAGATGCATATTTCGACTTTATATTTATCGATGCGATGAAACGAGAATACCTCGACTACCTTCTCCTCTCTCTTCCGAAGATGACTCCAGATGCCCTTATAGTAATAGATGACGTCGAAAAATTTCGAGAGAAAATGGAAAATCTCTATCTCTATCTAGAGGATCGCTCAATCCCCTACAAAGTAGAAAAAACTGATAGTGATGATAGCATTATGATACTGCAGAGAGGTGATTTTTAATGAGAATAATTCTCATTATTCATCTTGCTTTTTTGTAAGCTTTTCATATACTTTCCCTTGAAAAAAGGTTCTTCCTTCATTTCTTACCTATCATTTCTTAAATCTCATTTTATGTCTATTGCTATTTCTACTGATGCTGACTTCTCGAATACTATCGCCTCTGGAGTGACTCTCGTCGATTTTTGGGCTGAGTGGTGTGGTCCATGCCAAGTAATGCTTCCTCGTCTCGAAGAACTTGCTGGTAAAGTCGATGGAAAGGCAAAAGTCATGAAACATGATGTCGATGCAGAACCAGGAACTCCAAGTCAGTTTCGTATCATGTCTATCCCGACGATTATCGTCTTCAAGGACGGACAACCAGTCGAGAAATTCGTCGGTGTACAAGACGTGGCAACACTCGAGAACGCTATCACAAAGCACATCTAAGTCGATATTCATGTATCTTCATACACACTGGTATATAATCTTCATCTAAGATATATACCAGTGTGTCTTCTATTTTTTCTGTATAATCTTCCTCGATTCTTCCTATGTCCAAAGAATACTACTCTCTCCTCTGAGTTGCTGAGAATGCTTCTGCTGATGAGATAAAAAAAGCCTATAGAAAAAAAGCTATGGAAGTGCATCCTGACCGTCATGGTGGAGATAAAGCTAAGGAGGCAGAATTCAAAAAACTCAATGAAGCCTACTCCGTACTCTCTGATCCACAGAAGAAATCCAACTATGACCAATTCGGAAGTGCCGATGGAATGGGGGGAATGTGATGAGGTTTTGGAGGATTCCAGTGAGGATTCGATGCTTCTGATCTCGGTGATATATTTTCTTCATTTTTCGGAGGAGGATTCGGATGAGGCGGTCGTGGTCGTAAAAAAGCTGACATCGGTGAGGATATCGAAATAGCGATGAGTATATCTCTCGAGGATGCGATCCGTGGAAATACACGAAAAGTAGAATTCAAACGTCGTACTTCCTGTACTGCTTGTCATGGAAAATGAGGAAAAACCCATACCTGCGATACCTGTCATGGAAATGGAAGAGTACGCGAACGTATACAGACAGTATTTGGTGTCATGGAGCAAGAGCGTGCCTGTCCGACATGTAACGGCTCTGGAGAGAAAATCCTCGAAAAATGCAGTACCTGTCATGGAAAAAAATATGAAGAAACTCAGATAAAAAAAGATATCGAAATCCCTGCAGGAATCGATGATGGCATGAGCGTAAAAATGCGAGGAGAAGGTCATGGTGGAAGCGATGGAAATGGAGACCTCTATATCACATTCTCTATCCCGACTCGTGAAGGTGGACTGGAGCGGGATGGTCATGATCTTCACTATACCGTGAAGATTTCTCCTGCTGAAGGGGCACTCGGATGTGAGAAGATTATAGAAATCCCGATCATCGGAAAAAAGACTCTCGAAATCAAACATGGGACACAAGGTGAAGATATCGAAAAATTCTCGCATGAAGGGATCCCAAGACTCGATCGAAAATGAGCAAAGTGAGATCTCATCATCCACTATGTGATCGATATCCCAACTCGACTTACTGGAGATGAAAAGAAGCTCTACTCTGCCCTTCTCGAACTTCAGGGAGGCAAAAAAGCAGGAAAAGGGTTTTTTGAAAGTATTTTTGAATAGTATTTTCCCCTGGGTATTATTCGTTATAAATATTTCTTTTTTTAAGAAAGTTGCTTGATCCTGTCGATAAACTGTGAACTCAGGTTGGGTTCGGGGGAAGAAACTGTTTGAGTCAGATGAGAACAACGAAATAAAGAGCAGAGCGAACGAGTTTTTCTTCCCCCGAGACTTTTGGATACTTTTGGTCACAAAAGTATCATAATTTGCAATCTCACATAATTCTCTATACTAGTAATCATGTCCACTTCATACACAGATCTCGTGAATGTCCCTTCATTCTGAAAAAAAAGAGAAAATAACTTCAATCCCGAACGCGGAGATATCGGGTTTTTCTGTCGTGATTGCTGGAAATCGGTAGATCCCATACGCCTTGAGCCTCAGAAGATCGGAAAAAAGATGAGAGAATATCTCTATGAATGTCCGACCTGCCATGGAAAAAGAGTAGCAATAGGGACAGTAGAAGGATTGAAAGAACATTACGAGAGAAAAAAATAATACCATATAAATCTTGAATTACGATATTTCTCGATTTGAAGAATTACCTCATATAAAAGGAATTATCAGCTAAGATACACTATATAAAATACTCTCTACTAATTTGTCGAGAGTTTTTTATTTGCATTCAAAATGTATATATATATACTCTTTTGTATACATTGTATGTTTTATATTCTTCCCCATTAGACACTCTCTACTATCAAATCATTCCTCTCTTATGCAAAATCTCACCAACAAGGAACAACTCGTCTTCCAGAAAGTCAGAGAGTACCTCAATGAAGGGCAAAAAATAACGATACGAGCACTTCAGGCAGCTCTCGGATATGCTTCACCTCGGTCGATCTCGGTACTCCTCGACCAGATCATGGAAAAATGATGGCTCTATCGAGATTCTCTCGATCATATCAAGATATCACCCCAGTATACAACCGATAGCTATGAAGTAAGAGGGATCCCCCTCATCGGAGCTATCGCCTGTGGTATGCCGATATTCGCAGAAGAAAATATCGAAACGAAGATTCCCATCTCGACGAAACTTCTTTCTCCTTGAGATGAATATTTCTTTCTCCGAGCAGAATGAGACTCGATGAATCAAAAGTGAGTGGAAGATGGTGACCTCATTCTCATACGCAAAACCAATATTCCTGAAAATGGAAAAGTCGTTGTTGCTCTCATCAATGATGAAGCGACACTCAAAGAATATCGACAAAGAGATGGATGCATCTACCTCATCCCCCACTCTGATAATCCAAAACATAAACCGATCATCCTCGATGAATCTGATGGCAATATCATGGTCCAAGGAACATTTGTTCGAGCATTTCCAGGAGATCTCTTTAATTAAATATTTACTTCATTCCTTATTTTTCTCCTATGATATCTATTATATGACATTCTCGCACAAAATACACCAATAATCTCTTTTCAACTCGTATTTCTATAAAAAGAAAGCCTCGGACGATGATCCAAAAAGTTTCTTCGTATTTTTGACTCTAAGACAACCTACTAGAATATTTTCTTTACCTTTTACCTTCCCTCCCTATGACTGATAACAAAAAAGATGCACTCAATGCCGCACTCGCTATGATCGAAAAACAATTCTGAGCTTGATCTGTGATGAAACTCGGTGAACGCAAGCATATGAATGTCGAGATGAACTCTTCTGGGTCGATCGCTCTTGATGAAGCTCTCGGTGGTGGATATGCGAAAGGTCGTATCATC
Source organism: Candidatus Altimarinota bacterium (assembly GCA_043770315.1). GTDB lineage: Bacteria > Patescibacteriota > Gracilibacteria > BD1-5 > UBA2023 > JAGOMW01. The sequence goes on from JAYVIJ010000033.1 coordinate 26,902, forward strand.
GAGATCTACGGGCCTGAGTCTTCTGGAAAGACGACCCTGACACTCCACGCCATCGCAGAAGTCCAGAAAGCAGGTGGGACTGCAGCATTCGTCGATGCAGAGCATGCACTCGATCCTGCCTATGCTCGAAACATCGGTGTCGATATCGATAATCTTATCGTCTCACAACCGGATTATGGTGAACAAGCCCTCGAGATCGTCGATGCACTTGTACGTTCTGGTGCCGTAGATCTCATCGTCATCGACTCAGTAGCCGCTCTCACTCCGAAAGCAGAAATCGAAGGAAACATGGGAGACTCGTTTATGTGACTCCAAGCTCGTCTCATGAGTCAAGCGCTTCGAAAAGTGACAGGGGTGATCGGTAAATCCAATACTACTGTCATATTTATCAACCAAATCCGTATGAAGATCGGGGTCATGTTCGGAAATCCTGAGACGACCACTGGAGGAAATGCACTGAAGTTCTATGCTTCACAGCGTCTCGAAATTCGTAAGAAAGAAAAGCTTGAGTCTGGTACTGGAGATGATAAAGAAGCATTCGGAAATCGAGTAAAAGTAAAAATCGTGAAAAATAAAGTCGCTCCTCCTTTCCGCGAAGTAGAGATCGATGTACTCTTTAATGAAGGAATATCTCGTGCGGGGGAAGTCCTCGATATTGGTTCTGATCGTGGAATCATCAAAAAGTCTGGAGCCTTCTACTCCTACGGTGAGACGAAGCTCGGACAAGGACGTGATAATGCTCGAACATTTCTGAAAGGAAACGATAAACTCCTCAAGGAAATCGAAAAGGAAGTACGAAAGAGCAAAAAATGAGATGATTTTTCTCCTAAAAAAGGAAAAACTGAAGTTGTAATCGATGAAGGAAGTGAAGAATAATTTGCTTCTAAAGAAATGTATGCTATAATAATGACATACATTTCTTTATGTCTGAAACACCATTTACATCCCTTGCTCGAACAGCGCAGAGATCATGAGCATATGCTTCTATGGCAGTTGCATTTTCTGAACTTATGATGTCAGTTATAGGAAAGAATCCTTCAAGCCCCAGTATCATATCGGTACTTCAGAACAAGAAAGCTGAAACTGCTGATATTCTCGATGTGAAAGAATCTGCGATTGAAATCCCTCCTAATTGAATGATTCAATCATCATCAGCAAATGATACTACCTATAATCTCGCGGCTTAATTCTTTCTTGAAAAAATCCGAAATCTCTCCATAATCAGGGGGATTTTTTGTTTTTTGACTCTCTTTGTATATACCAATATTCGTATTATGCTCAAGACTTCTTTCACTCTTATATCAAAAAAAATACTTACCCATGATGTATTCGAGCTTATTTATGACTGTCCTGATCTTTTAAGAGAACCTCCGAAACCTGGACAATATGTCATGTTTCAGCTTGCCCCAGGACTCAATCGTTCATACTCTATTGCCTTATATGAAGCAAGTACATTTACCCTTATTATCAAGCGTATCACTGACGGAAAGTGAAGTCCTATCATTTGTGATGCAGCAATAGGCTCAATTTTGAATGGCATAATTCCTCTTGGACACTTTATACTTCAATATACTCCTAGGAGCAAATGTTTTATCGGTACTGGTACTGGGTTTGCTCCACTATATTGCCAACTTCTTGGAAGCAAGAGTATGTGAATCACTCAGTCTTCGCTAGCATTTATTTTTGGTGTGAGAAGTTTTATCGATGCCTTTTATGAAGATGAGATTCAGAATCTAGAAAAGCATTTCGAGAATTTCGAATATTATCAATACTTTTCTCGTGAATCAGAGTTTCAGAAAAGTGAACACAAAAAACAACAAGGATATGTGACCGATTGGATCACACAAGAGAATATATCAAAATATGAAGAATTCTATCTCTGTGGATCCCCCGCTATGGTAAAATGAGGTCGAGAAAAACTCGAAGCTCTCGGAATCCAGAAGGAAAATATATTCTGGGAACAATTTTAAGAAAAAGTAGCTGGCAGAGGCGTTGTCCAATCATCACATATTCTATCATTTTGAATACTTTGATTCGATGGGATCCATCACTGATTTTTCAAATCCTGTATAGAAAACGAAAGTTTCGTATATTCACTTGTATTATGGTCAAATAGATCAGTTATTGACTCAAGCGCGTCAATAACTCCTTGAAGATATCTTCTTGATTCATCCGTCATAATACTCGCATCTTTCATTTCGTCCCAGCAGAGATCTAAGTATCTTCGAAATTCTGAAATATGACTGATTAGAAGACCTGCTAAGACTTCTGAAGATGATATACTTTCTCAAGTAAGGGCGTCCCTTTGAGGCTCTCACCTTTTAAGATGCTCTGTTGCATAGAATAATTCAAATACTCTCTCAAGAGCATTGTTATCAAATCTTGATTGCCCCCTAAGGCATGTCTGAATATATGCATCAAGCCTATGGAAGTGAAGAGCAATTTTTTCAAGCTTTTCCACCCCCTGTATTCATGAGTATGCTGTGATATATGAGAGTTGAAATCTTTTTCAGAGAGAAATACTTCCTTGACTTGGATCATCAAGCTCATCTGGAAAATGTTGCTCAATCCACCAAATAATAGGTTCTGGAATAACATGCAAAAAGGGATCTTTCGATATTGCATCGATTCATTCTTGTTGTTCTTGTAGATTTCCAAGGAGGAGAGGTGCATATTGCCAGTACCCTGAAGGAAATCCATCGGACTCACCCAGAGCGATAAACCTCTCTAGTTCTAGCCTTAAGCCAAGGTGAAATGTCCAACTACAAATAGCATCAAGTGCATGCTTTTTATCGATATCAAGAAATGGGTAAAGGAACATAAGTGATCGAGTCCATTTTTCTCGATCTCATTCTTGAACCTCTATACTTCGCAGATGGGTCAATTGGATACGTGCTTCAAGTGCAGTAAATTTAGTATCTAGAGAAAAAGTTGGTACTTGTTGATTCGTAGGTTCACCTGAATTATCTCAGAGAGTATAAAGTATCATTTGTACATGCTGAAGATGTGGTACTGCCTCAGGAATATCTCCTTTCATTTTTTCGATAAATCATTCGAAATCTTTATAATCACCAAAATCACTTATTGCGTCTAAGCCTTCTTCGAAAAATTCTTGCATCGAGACATCGTCGATACAGGCAAGAGACTGGAAAAAAAGCTCTATACATTCTGCATAGCCAAACGCTTCCCTATCTGCGATGAGAAAAATGCAGACCTCTCGAAAAAGTCCTGCACGATAGAGCATCCGGCAGAGGAATATCGTCTCATTTTCAGAAAGTGCTTCGAGTATAGGATTGCTGATAAACTCTCTTATCCTCGGAAGTGGTGGTGTATCGAGACTTAAGAGAGTGATAACAATACTTAAAAGGAGGAGTTTTGGATCTTTTTGTATACCCTTAAATGATAGTGTATCTGACTGTGAAGTATTAGCGGAAAGAAAAAATAAAAATTGATATATGCTTGATCCATATTGATCTCATATATAGTCCACCAGTGCGCGATAAGACTCTCTATCTGAGGATGAGAACGCTGCGACGCTCTTTCGCACCAAATCTCCAGCAAAACGTACATCAGATATATCGATAGAAGGTATATCTTTGCTATGTTCGGAGAGTACACTCTGAAAATCGAGTAATTCACCTAAGAGTTCCTTATTATCAGGATGATCATTTTCTATACGATCAAGGAGGAAATCAAGAATATTATCGAGTCTTTGTGTAACAAAAGAGTCTTCCAATCCTTCAGCAAAAGAGTCCCGTCATATAAAAGATGCATTACCACTTTTTTGCGCATCTTCCATACTATCCTCACTATCTCACATACCTTCATGACCCTTGGAAGGAGTATCGCCATGGATATCTCGTACTATATCCATCCATTCTTGACGATGAAGTGCAAAATATTTTTCTAAAACAGATCCTGATGGATTCTCTACATGAGTCCAAAACAGGTCGCGCAATGTAAGAATATACTTTATACCTACTCATTCTACATAGGGTCAAAAACTTCCCGTATGACCCAACATTCATACCGCAACTTCCAGAAGAAATAATTTTTCTACCCAGAGTCGGTCAAAATTTGTATCATATATGTCTTTCTTTTTTTTCTCTGCTTTAGAAAATATCTCCTCTAAATAAGATAATCGTTTTATGACATATTCAGAAATAAGTGCCATAAACTTCTTTGTCGTAGCATCAATACATTCTCCTTTATACAGAGGTAAGAATATTTGATATATTTCGCGGAGTTCTTTATCATTTTCTATGGTTCATCGATAGACACATTCAGGGAGAAGGGTATTTCCATGATTTCATATTGTCGACCCAAATTTATAGAGAGTTTTTGCTTCTGCAATTCTTCCCATTTTATAGAGTAACATAATCTGGGATCAGAGAAAATGTGGCTTTCCTGTACGCACCTGAAGAGTACGATAGAGATCAAATGCATGCAGATAATCTTTTGCCTTTTCATAACCATCGGCAAGTATTTCCATCATCTCTTCACTCTGTCGAACAGGTAATGGACAAGTATCATATACTGCCTGAATTCTCTCTATACTTTGATCGAATATTTGCATGACCTTCAATTTCATGCAATATCCATAATTTTTTGCTTCCTCATTTTCATTGTCTATCAATCTATTTGTCATGTCTTTGATTCGATGTCGCATTTGAGCAACCCCAGATTGCTTTTCTTCCAATCGATCAGATTCAGCACCATGTAATATTATCTGAATACTTTCTCTATAATTTCACAATACTCATAAAAAAGTCGCTTCTACCCAATTGATTCATATTGGCATTCCATTCTGGAGACAAAATTGTACCCAACCAAAAAGCGGTAGTGCAGAATCTTCTCGACCAGCATGAATCATAAGAGCAATTTCGTCTGGATTTTTTCATGGGGCGAGCTCTCAGATGGCTGAGGCAGCCTGAATCCTCTCATCTTCATCATCAGAACAAAGTTGATCCATACATTCATCAAGCTCAGGATCAAGATCATCCTGTTCTTCAGTTTCTCAAGAAAGAGGTCATAAAACACGATCATTCATAGATATTTATTGGAGTGTTATATGTGGGGGAAATACATAGGGCTTTCCTCAGATGGCAGTAAATGGAAGCTCGAGGGTATTTGATGAAGTAGTGTTATCAAGACCAAGCATCTGATGTCGAAGTATGAGATATTTCTGATGCCAAAAATCTGGTACAAATACTGTTTGAGAAATTTCTTTTTTCGGCAATCTATAGACGATATCTGCACTACTATAGGTATCTTGTGCGGGGTCTTCGATCATTTCTGAAGTCGAAATAGAGCGAAAGCCTGAGATACGAGCCGTGAGATAGAATGTCTTTTCGAGAAAATGTTCTGAAAGTCAGATCATCTCTCGGATAACTTCTTGTGGGGCTCATGATTGTATTTTTTGTCTCAGCGAACT
>JAYVIJ010000034.1:0-31793 GCA_043770315.1 Candidatus Altimarinota bacterium
TCTTCTGAGGAGCATTTACGACAGTAGGAGTCACAGCGAGAAATAGGATTGCGAGGGTAAGTAGTACGGGGGGGCTGGATGGGAGCTTTAATCCGAATGACAATGGAACAGTCTATGCACTCTGAAGAGATATCGAGTATAATCTCCTTGTATGATGAACATTTACGACCCTAGGAACGAAGACTATTCCCTATTTCTCATGGATTGGACTTCTCATTCCTGATAGTATTCCCCCGATTATCACTTCTGTATCTCTCTCTTCTGGTTCGTTATTACCATTTGGGGATTTCTCATTTGTATCGACATATTCCGATGCTGGTGCTGGTATAGATACAGCTTCTATCGATATTGCCCTTCAGAATTGGAGTGGGGCAACTTGGTGAGATGATATTGCACCACTCTACCTCTCTGGAAGTCCAGATATCACTTCTTCGACTGGCACTTGGATATTCTCAGCCATACCATATGGCAAATATCGATATACACTTACTGTAAGAGATTACCAAGGCAATAGTTCAATCGTATCGAATGAATTCTATATCGATGAGATCGAATGGACGATGAGTCAGCCCATAATCGATATAGGGAATCTCCTCGCATGAATCCTGAAGACTTCGAGTCCAAATGAGCTTACTATCACTGTCAAGACCGTCGGTGTGCCCTTCACTCTCACTATGTCAGGTACATCGCTTATCTATAATATAGAAAATATTTCTCACTGGACTGGTACCTGATGATACGGTTATGAGCAATACTCTGGTGGGTATAGTGATGCACTTACATCTTTGGGTGGATGAGTGACTATCGGCAGTCAGGCTCGAAGTATCAATACTGATGGCGATAAAAATATCTATATATATCGTATCCAGTATGGTGGACTCATCGATGTGAATACCCCCGCTTGAGATTACCAGAGCCTTCTAAGTTTTAGCTTAGATCTCAATTATTAGTGTGCTTGGTTATTTATGTATTCTTACTTGCTATATATCGAGGATTTTTTATACTTCTAGAGTAACGTGAACATCATCCCACATACTATGTCTGTCATCTACTCATACCCTTGTACGACTCTATTTTGAGATCAGGAAAAGATAACTCTGAGCACTGGTCCGGTAATCATCGATAAGAAGAAAGAGAGAGTACTCCTTCATCTGTCTGAAGATACAGAAAAGTACCAGTTTATCTGAGGGAGACTCGATGATTCCCTTAGTTTCCGTGAAAATGCACTCACGCGAGCACAAGAAATAGTAGGAGATAACCCTATCACTCTTGCATCTTCAGATCCTCTCATCCTCCTAGGATCTATAGAGAGAGCCTGAGATGATGAGAATATCCTCCTCGTACACTATCTCGGTACTATCGAACGCGAAGATGATATAGGAGAAGCACGATGGTGTACTCTGGATGAAGTTATACTTCTGGATTCAGAGAATAAGACCTCTTCAGAAAATGTCCGAATTGCTAGTATGCACTTTCTCTTAAACTAGATTATTCTTCGAATTTTATGTTTAAAATTCCGACTACCCCCTCTTTTGGTATACGATTTGCACTCGTGATATCTATCATACTTGCGATTCTTAAGGCGATTATCGGTTTTGCATCAGGGTCGCTTGCGATTCTCTGATCAGCCCTCGACTCCCTTATGGATATGTTCGTCTCGTGAGTCAATGCTATCGCACTCAAACTCTCAGAAAAAAATCGTACTGAAAAATATGCATACGGACTCGGGAAGGTCCAAGGATTCGCTGCGATATTCGAATGACTCATCGTACTCGGATCATGAGTATTCCTGGGATACAATGGTATAGTGAATTTTCTCGCAAATAAATCACCGGAAGTCTCTCTCCCTGAGATTATCGCCATGATAGTAGCAATAATCTGAACATCCATCATCATGTGGAACTTCCTTCGTATCGCGAAAGTCAATAATTCTCTTCTCATAAAATCTGATGCCCTTCACTACTCTTCTGATCTTTTCATGAATGGAGGGATACTTATAGCACTCCTTCTCACAAAGTATTTCTCACTCTGGTGGGCAGACGCTGTATTTGCATTTGGGATAGCTCTCTGGATCATGAAAAATGCGATTCCAATAATCTGGAGTGGTGTATCGATGCTCCTCGATCAGTCACTGACAGAAGAAGAGATACGAGAGATAGAGACTATTCTTAAAAATGAAAAATGACTGGAATGATATCATTATCTCAAAACCCGTAAATCATGAGATGATATATTCATCGAAGCGCATATCGTCTTTCGGGACAAAAATATTTCCCTCCATCAAGCCCATAGCATCTCTGAAAATTTAGAATCCGTGCTTGGTGCAAGATTTCCTGGAGCGACGATCACACTTCATTTGGATCTCGATCCTGAACCAGAAGTATGCGAAATCATCAAACAATAACTATCTTTTATCTTTCCTCTTATGAAAAAAATCCTCTTCTTTCTTTTTTTTCTTCTCCTTACGGGACTCTTATTTATATGGGATGAGACCATGACGAGTTTCTGGAAAGAAGGTGATCATTTCTCATTTTTAGGTCAAAATTTTCTTTCTTGGATAGAAAAATATTCCTTCGTTTGGGACTGAATTCTTGCGTATAAAAACGCTATACTTATATTTTCCGTACTATGACTCCTTGTTACCATACCCCTCTATTTTTACTCAAAGAAAAAGGAAAGAATACGAAGTAACCCACTGACACTTGGAAAGGCAGTCATAGATGGGAACTCTATACTCTCTGCTGGAAGCCTTCCTGAGAGTGAGAAAAAACGAGACAAAGAAACAAAGGTATGACCATTTATGCCGAAAGGTGTCGATGCAAAGAAAGAAGTGAAAATACCCAAAGATGTCGATCTTGATACTATGAAAACCCTACTCAAGAAAAAAAAATCATCGAGCTCTTAGAAAAAAACTATACGAGATAGTAGAGACTCATTACAGTGAGAAAAAATGCAATTACTTTTTTATAAGTAACTTTTTCTCCTGAGAAAAGTATCGACAAAATGATTGGGACGAATAAAGAATATGCATATATTTTTGTTACGACGCTGACATTTCATCCAGCATTATATGTAAGAAGATTGAATACTGCTGAAATATAAACACATATCGTTGCTGGAATAGCCACTATAAGTATAGAAAATATCGCTTCTTTCGAAGTGCCACAAAATTTTCGAATCGCAGAAAAGTCAAATAATCCCGTTATAAAAAGCATAGTGACTCCCTGACAAAAAAGCATCACTGATATAGGAAGCGATGATAGTCACTGCATCTTACCAATAACTTGTATACAGATGCCAGCTATAACACTCCCAAAAAGGAAAAAGAGAGATCTTCCCCAGTTTCGAGAAGTACGAAGTTTGGCATCATCTTCAAAAAGAAACAATATCGCGACACTTCAAAGCATAAGTCAGAAGAGCTGAGAAGAAGTGACAGATTCTCCGAGAAAAATAATACCGATTATGACCAATCCAAGTGTCATAGATATCCGATAACCGATATAGTACTCAGAACTTGATAGGTAGACTAATGCCCGAATGCGCAGTCTGAGATTAAAAAATATGACACACGCTATCACTACAGATAAGATGAGTGGAAGACTCTCTTTTACACTAAAAAAATCTTCTCCTCCAGCTAAAATTCCGAAACTTCAAAAAACGAGATATGCCATACCCTGAAGAAAAGTGAGTATAGCACCATCCACCTTTTTATCTGCAAGCAATTTTACCAGATATCCATTGATTCCTATCGAAAGCGATCCGATGATAGCATAAAAAAACCATAGTTCCATATACGGATACTATAGTTTTTTTAGATTGATGCAAATTTACTTCACCTCTGTAAAGAGTGACTCTTTCGTGAATCGAGCTTTCGGACGAGGAGACTCATCGACTGCACGGTATCCGATCGGAAGCATGACTACTGCCTTCTGAGAATCAGGAAGTCCGAGAAGTCCTCCTACCGCTACTGGATCAAACCCCTCCATAGGGCATGAGTCGATCTCGAGTTCTGCGAGAGCCGCCATTGCAAAACCTTGAGCGATATAGACTTGTCTAGCAGACCATGCGAGAGCATCTGCTGGATCAGCTTTGCTCGCAACAAATCATGCAACCATATCTTCATATCCCTTGAGATGAGCACGGACTTCTGGATTTCCTCCAGAAAGGAGAGTGAAGAACTCTTCTTTATTCTCAGGAAGATCTGTGCGAGCCGTAAATACGATCACATGAGATGCAGTTCCAATTTGTGGCTGATTCCATGCTGCTGCTTGGATTTTATCTTTGATATCTTGATTTGATACTACATAGAAATGATACGGCTGCATCCCGAAAGAAGTAGGAGTAAGTCTGATCGCCTCAAGCAGAGTATCAAGATCAGTATCTGAAACTTTTCGAGTAGAATCAAACTTTTTTGTCGCATATCGCCAGTTTAAATTTGAGAGAAAAGACATATAATTTAGTTTAAAATATAAAGTAATTAGATTCTATGGATAACCCGATGAAATGCAAATTATTTTGCTTTAGAAAAGAAATTGACTATTATAAAAACAACTTAGAAAAAATATGGTCAAATCTCCGAGTTGTGCTTGTCCGAATATGACGAAACTCTTCACTCTTCTTGGGAAGAAGTGGAGCATCTTTATCATGTATGCGATCTCCCTCGATCATCATACATTTACTACGATACGAGAACATACTGGTAAGCCAAATACGAAGATCCTCACCGATCGACTTTCAGAACTCGTAGAAGCAGGAATACTCGAAAAATGTACGACAGAATGAAGTTATGGGCTTACTCCCCTCGGAAAAGAGCTTACAAAAAAGATTATTGGACTCGGTGAGTGGTGGGCCAATATTTCAGAAAAATAATTTTTGACTTCATTTCACTTATTCCTATACTCAAAATTATGTTTTCTCGCACTATCATCACAAAGAAGATTTCCTCTCCACTCGGATAGGCTCTTTGTCGTGAAAATATAATAACACTTCAATCCTCTCCGAAAAATCGGAGAGGATTTCTTTTTTATCTATCTTATGTATCTCTGTCAGATCATCATTACCAAGAAGACGTCTCCCCTATGAGCGGATTTTTGATGATGTTACTCTATCAAAAATCATATCCGCTCAAAAAAGGGCGGATTTTTTTTGGCTCAAGTATTTGGAACAAAATATAAGCTCATTGTTTTTGAAAAGCGTATATGGAAATATCTTCTTTTTAATCTTAATTCTATTTTTAATGAATACTCATGTTATCAAAGTCGGTGGTGAAAATGCTTCTGATATACGTACTGCGGGATGGCTCGCAGAATCTCATGCAAATGGAGAGAAAATCGCGGTCGCCATATCAGCCCTCAGGACAAAACCCCTTAATACAACCAATGAGCTTTTGAAGGCTCAAAAAGCATATACAACTGGTGGCATAGAACTCGCAAGTCCTATCCTCGAAAATCTTTTTGCAGTCCATCTTGATACGCTCAGAGAGATGGGTGTCTATACTAGCGAATTAGCAGATCAAGTTCGTAAACTCTATGATGAGTATTTCCCAAGAAATCTCTCATTTCCTGCTGATCTTTTGCGGCAACATCCTGATATTGCAAAAGAGCAAAGATTTATGGGATATGGTGAAGTGATGTCTGCTCATGTCTTACGATATATTTTACGTATGCAAATGCAGGTAAAAAGCATTCTTATACAACATAAAGTAGATATCAAGCCAGATGATACGAGAAATCTCTCCAGAATACTTCGTGATGAAGTGGGTACGAGAGTCCATAGCTGACTCGAACACGGTATAGTCATAGTCCCTGGATATGTATCTGTAAGATGACAGAGTATGTTCTGAGCATACTGAAGGGGCTATACCGATAAGATGGCTGAAAGAGTCGCGGTATGACTCACTGACCATGGACATTCACCCATCCTTCATATACAAAAACAGGTTCCTCTTTTTTCTTCGAATCCAAATAATGTCCCAGATGTACATCCGATAAACCAACTTTCATATATATCTGCTGCGGAAATCACTGGGACAAGGGGTGCGAATGCTCAAGTACTCAATGAGCATACCATATCAAGAGATCTCGCACAAAGTGATATTCCTGTTTGGGTATACAATCCATTTGATATATGATCGCCAAAATCGATTATCTCAAAAGATGGAAATAATGAACCAAAAGTACTTTTTGTAGATGGGCGAGATCACGTAAGTACTATTACGATTTCTGGATTTGCTATGTCATGACCTGGAATCCTCGCAAGACTTACTCGTATTTTCGATGAACGAAAAATCTCTATAGATAGCATTTCTTCTTCCGAAACAGAGGTCACTTTTACTGTGTATGAGCATATGGATGAATCCGAGAAAACAATTCTGAACGAAATCCTTCATAGGACACTCTGAAGTGAATATGATGTTATGGTGAAAAATAATCTTTGACTTATTTATTGTATCGGGGACAACCTTTCAGGAAATCCTGGACTTCTGTGAAAAATTGGTAATATTCTCGCAAGCAAAAGTATAGATATCGAATGTATTTCACAATCTCGTGGACAGAGAGCTGTCACTATTGGAGTTGCCTCTGAGAGGCTGAAAGAGTGAATCAGCATCCTTCATGCAATATTACTGAGTGAAGGAAACTAGTTTTGCGTTTTATACTCTTTTCTTTAGACTCTTTCTATAACTTTTTCCTTATGGATTCTCTTCGTTTTCTCACCCCTTCTCTTATCGCCGATATTCGCGATAATTTCGAAACTCCTATTTTCGTATACTCAGAAAGACTTCTCAGAGAACAAGCTCGGAAAGTGGTCAGCTTTCCTCATCATTTCTGACTCACTCCTCGCTATGCGATGAAGACAAACTCGAATATGAATCTCCTTCGGATATTTCACTCCGAGTGACTCCATATCGATGCTTCGAGCGAATATGAAGTCTATCGTGCTCTAAATGCCTGAATCCCAGCAGATCATATCCAACTCACGGGACAAGAAATGCCGAAAGATCTCAGAAAAATCGTCGATATGGGAGTAGAATTCAATGCCACTAGTCTCCACCAACTCGAAACATATGGAAAAATTTATCCAGGAACAAATACTTCCATCCGAGTCAATCCTGGGATGGGATCAGGTGGGACGAATCGGACGAATGTCGGAGGACCAGGCTCAAGTTTTGGAATTTGGCACGAACATCTCGAAGAAGTAAAAGAAATTGCAATAAAATATGATCTTACGATCACAAAACTCCATACTCATATCGGTTCTGGATCAGATCCTGAAGTCTGGAAAAGAGTTGCATGACTCGTGCTTGCGATCGTAGAAAAACTCCCCGATGTGACGATTGTCTCGCTCGGATGAGGATTCAAAGTCGCACGTATGGAGTATGAGAAGACGGCAGATCTCACAGAAATCGGGGATCATGTAAAGGGGCTTTTCTGGGATTTTTTCGAAAAAACTGAACGTAAACTCCATCTTGAGATCGAGCCTGGGACATTCCTTGCAGCGAATTCAGCGAGTCTCGTGACAGAAGTGATCGATGTCGTCGATACGGGAGAAGACGGGTATGATTTTATCAAGGTAAATGCTGGTATGACCGAGGTTACTCGACCTTCCCTCTATGGTGCACAACATCCGATTATCGTAATACCAATGAATGTAAACCAAAATACAAAAGAGTATATCGTCGTATGACATAACTGCGAAAGTGGAGATATCTTCACTCCAGCTCCCTGAGATCCAGAGTGACTCCTTCCTCGGACTCTCACAGAAGCAAACATCTGAGATACTCTTGTGATAGAATCAGTCGGATCATATTGCGCCAGTATGAGTACCCATGGATACAATAGCTTTCCCGAAGCCTGAGAACTTCTTCAGAGAGAAGATGGATCTATCGTAGAAGTACGTAAAAGAGCAAAAATGGGAGAACTCTGGAGAAATGAAGTTATGAAAGCAGAGTAGGCACATATTTCTCAGAGAATGCAGTTGTTTTTTCTCTCATTTTGCGTATAGTCTTTAGAGTAACGAACACTAAAATTTTGAAGAAATCTATACCATAAACTATCTCAGAATGCACTGGCACGGACATATGCATGCTCAAAATGTATTTATCATTGGGGCGACAGGCTGAGTCGGAGGAAAAGTCATACAGCAAATCCATGATTCTGATATTTGGAACTCAGATCATCTCCATCCGACTCGAATACTTGGGATCGCCAACAGTCGTAAAATCCTCCTCGCAGATCCAAATTCGATGCTCCAAGGACTCTCATGGAGCGAGAGAAGTGATATCGAAAAAGATCTCGATCGTATGGGAACCACTATACGTGATGGATACAACAGCATACTCGAATCTCTCCATATTCTTTGACTCCAAGAGAAAGATATCGTATTTATCGATACGACTGCGGATAGCTCGAGGGAAAATCTCAAGTTCCATATGGAAGTCATCCGTCGAGGGGGGCGTATCGTGACAGCGAATAAAAATCCGATTGCCCTCTCGAGTATGGAGGAATTCCGTTTTCTCACGCGCAATCGTCGTCACTATGCATATAGAGCATCAGTAATGGCATGAGGTCCAGCAGTAAAAGAACTGATCGGTGCTTTCGATACCAAAAATAAAGTCCATTCGATCCAATGATGCTTCTCCGGGACTCTTGCTTATATCTGCTCAGAGCTCGAAAAATGACTTTCTTTCTCTTCGATCGTCCAAGATGCTCATACCAAAAACTACACCGAACCCAATCCTTGGGATGATCTCTCAGGATTCGATGTCGCAAAAAAAATCTTGATCCTCGCTCGGACAGCTGGATACAATGTCTCAATTGACGATATTATCATTGAGCCATTTATCCCGAGTGAATTCTCGAAATTTTCCTGAAAAGAATTCCTCCATGAGATAGAATCACTGGATATGGGATTCTCCGATCGACTCGAAAAACTTCGGACCGAAAATAAAACACTCCGTTATATAGCCTCGCTCCATATCGAAGAAGGGATGCCCATAATACGTGTTGGACCTCAAGAAGTATCCAAAGATAGTCCTCTCGGATCGCTCACTGGCACCAATAATAAGGTCGTCATCGAGACAGATTGCTTCACGAGTGAGTGTGCGCGACCTGGTGCATGACTCGAAAATACCGCCAACAGTATCCGTGTCGATCTCGCATGACTCCTGAAAGAACGTATCGCCTAAATATCTTCACTTTACTCATACTTACCTGAAATCTTATGCCCTCTCCAGATTACTCTACAGAAACCCTCGACCGCATCAAAAAACTCGAACGAATTCGTGCTCTCGGTGTGAATCCTTTTGCGACCAAATTCGATACAACTCATAATATCGGGAATATCCTCGCAAAATACCCTTCCAGCATCGATATCGAATGAGGAGCAAAGAGTACTTTCCGTGCGGTAGAAGAGATCATCCCAGCACCGACCTCAGGTGTAGCTCTCGCTGGACGCGTCATGCTTCATCGATCATTCGGAAAGATCTGTTTTGCTTCGATCTCTGATGGTACTGGACGTATCCAAATACTTTTTTCGAGAGAGAATTGTAGCATAAATGTGAATGGCGAATCCAAAGATATGCTTACTTTTATTGATGAAGATACTTCTAATAAAAAAATCGTAGAATGACTGGCTATGACTTCTAGCGGTGAGGCATTATGAACTTCTGCCTACAAATTCGCTGAGAAACTCCTCGATCTCGGTGACTTCATCGGAGTGAAGGGAGAACTTTTCTATACGCATAAGGGAGAACTCACACTTTTTGTAAAGGAATTCACGTTCCTCACGAAAGCCATCCGCCCTCTTCCGGAGAAGTTCCACGGTATGGAGAATGATGATGAGCGCTACCGTAAGCGCTACCTCGATATGGCGATGGATGATGAACTCCGTGCGATGTTCTATCGAAAGAGCAAGTTCTGGGACGTCACAAGAGAGTTCATGAAGTCAAAAGGATTTCTCGAAGTCGAGACTCCGACGATCGAGCATACTACGGGAGGAGCAGAGGCTCGTCCCTTTGCAACCCATCACAATGACTATGATGTGAATGTATTCATGCGAATATGCATCGGTGAGCTCTGGCAAAAAAGACTCATGGCAGGAGGTTTTCCGAAGACCTTCGAGATCGGACGCGCCTATCGCAATGAAGGATCGAGTCCTGAACATCTTCAGGAATTCACGAATATGGAGTTCTACTGGGGATATGCGGACTATGAAGATGGTATGAAACTCGTACAAGAACTCTATCAAAATATCGCACAAGCAGTCTATGGAAAGACGGTATTCACCGCGAAAGGTCATACTTTTGATCTCGCTTGAGAATGGCCGAAAGTCGACTATCTTGAAGCTGTAGAGTCAAAAACTGGGATCAATCTCCTTACTGCTACTGATGATGAGATGAAGATGAAACTTCGAGAACTCGGTGTAAAATATGAAGGTGATAATCGGGAACGTCTCACGGATACCCTCTGGAAATATGTTCGCAAGCAGATCACGGGACCAGCATTTCTCGTGAATCACCCTGAGATCATCTCTCCTCTCGCGAAGAAATCTGCGAGCCATCCTGGACGAGTAGAAAGATTTCAGCCGATCATCGCGGGAAGTGAAGTCGGGAATGGATTCTCAGAGCTCAATGATCCACTTGACCAAAGAGCGAGATTCGAGGCACAACAAGAACTCCTTGCTAAGGGTGATGATGAAGCGATGATGCCGGAGTGGGACTTCGTCGAGATGCTCGAGCACGGCATGCCTCCGACGTGTGGATTTGGATTCGGTGAACGATTTTTCGCCTTCCTCGAAGATAAGCCACTTCGAGAGTGTCAGTACTTCCCTTTTATGAAGCCAGTACATCAAGTGGAAGAGAAAGAAGAGAAATAATTTTTCAACCAAGTATGATTAAAGAAAATATCATTAAACAGTTAGATATTCTCATAAAAGATTGAGGTATTCTACGAAGATGAAACAGTCATTGACAGACTTTATCTCAAGAACATGAGCAAAAATGCGAATGATTTTTATCAAGAGTTTACTCATTCATTACGCAGTATTTACCTAGCAAGAATTGATATTACATATCTAGTATTAACATAATTGATCAATGACATTGATTTAATATCCCCCAAACTGTTTGAAATTTAGTAGAAATTCTTGAATGATTAAAGTATGATGTCGAAAATTGATTTCTACAATGATTTGAATCTCAAATTTCAGCGGAAATATTTGATACTTTTCTCGATCATTGAGAATCATATCTGAAAAATGACATGAAAGATCAGGCTGGAGTTATCATCGGAATTACTTTTGAAGATACCGTTAGAAAACTTGGAAGATTAAATGGTATCGAAGAGAAAAATCTTGAAGATGTGATCAACAAACTTCAATCTAGTAGTATATTTACAGGAATAGAAACAAAAAGAGCAAAAGTATGTTCAGCATTAAGAACAAGTGCTGCTCATGCAAGATGGGAAGAATTTCAGAAAAGTGATGTGGAAACAACTCTAGTTTTTACGAGAGAACTTATCTCAAAAGTAGATTCAACTCTATAATGAATATTTTGTAACTCTGGAATTTCAATAAGTTTTTTTATTTGTACCTATTATTCCATGCCCCTCATCAAACAAAAATACCCCAACACCGAAGAAGGAGCGACACTCCTCGCTGAGTCGATTATCGCGTGACTCGGGAATCTCGATCAGTATACGATGAACGATCCAGAGAATATATCGAGTATATTCCTCGCATGAGCACCTTGAGCGGGAAAGAGTGAATTCCTCGAGACGATCCTCGTCGATCTGCGTCGGGATTTTATCGTTATCGATATCGATGCCTATCGCTCTATGTTTGAGTGATACAATGGGGAAAATGCCAGTGAGTTCCAAAAAAGCTCAGTACGAGTAGCAGATAAAGTCCTCAAATATTGTTTTCATCATAATCTGAATTTCATCTTCGATGGAACATTTCGAAGCTATGAAAAAGTGAAGCAAAATCTCGAACAGTGTAGGCATTATAAGAGAAATACTATGGTCACTCTCGTCTACCAAGAGCCGAGGATCTCGTTTTATTATACGTTTCTCCGTAAGATCTATAAAACTCGGAATGTTCCTGTAGAAGTATTTATCGATGGATTTTATTCTTCGATCGAGAATGTATTTCGAGCGAAAGAAGAGTTCGGAGTATTCCTTTTTATCGCAAGCAAGACCTACCAAAACATCGATAAGAGAAAATTTACCTATAAGATCCATGACGAAATAAAAACTCTCTCCAATTTTTGTAAAAAATTCAGAATATGATACACTGAGTGAGTATTCAGTAATAAATACTTCCTTACTCTTGACATCGAAAGTTTTCAAGATACACTGAATGCGAATTATCGCGGAAAAGGGTCATTTTTCACTTGGCTCAAGCTCTGGTACTTCAAAATCAAAAATAATCATCTATGAACCTAGAAAATATAAAAATCCTCGTCGAGAAATGAATCCAGTGATCCTGAGAAAAACAGATCGCTCTTTTTACCAAAAATAGAAAAAATTCGAAATACTTCCAAGAAGCACTCACAACATCAGTTAAATAAAACCTCCCAATCGGGAGGTTTTATTTTTCTGGAAGGGGTTTACTCCATTCAGGATTTCAGAAATTCAACTGTTTCCAATTTCAAGAAGTTACATTTATTTCGATAGGACGCAAAAGCGTAAGTTCTCACATACGCTTTAAAAGTTCATTATATCTTGGTCCACCTTTCTTTAAAAGTGGCTGTTGGAGTTCATACTCAAATAACTTATAAAAATAATGATTTTTTCAAAATTTTACATAAAGCTTATTAGGTATATCTTTATCGAGTCCAACTACCTCCAATCATGAGCCATTATTTTCAATACCATATTTCAAAGCCCGTCAAAAAAGTTCTTTTTGTTGCTGATTTAGTTTTGGATAATTATTTAATATATAATCAATATTATTCATAATAATCTGCCAATCTTGTGCGTCTGGTCTAAGGATATTTGCCAATCTAGGATCTAATTCATTTGGACGATTGGGTGACTGAGTTTGAGCAGATAGGGGAACAATTATAGAAGCGACCCATTCTTTTCACGAGTCATCTTTTGTGAATATTTGAATGAATTGTTGATTTGTTCAGAGTAACGCAGGTCCAATGATATTTAAAGTCTGAGTGTCTCAAGTTAACTCAATAATTCATTGAATTGGTAATTGTGTTTTATTTTTTTCTCACCCTGATCAATTATATTCTTTTGGATATTTAATTCGAACTCATGGTCTTCATGCCGCATCAATCATTGGCTCGAAGGTAAATCCTAATGGAGCTAGCCTCTCCTTATCTGCATCTGATACTTTTGAAATATTAAAACCTGTTTTTTGTGCCTCAATAGTCGACTTTCTTTGATTTGGAATGATTTCATCTGGAGGATTTTCGTTCATAAAATGAAAATTATTATTATGATTTATACGGTACCATATTTTCTTTCTCAGGTCAATTTTTTTGCCTTTTCATCCTTTAAAAATATAATCATTTTGTTCTTTTACTTTTTCATTTCTTTCCTATGGCGGATCTCAAACAAACTGCAGCAAATCTCAAAGCTGGAGCCGAAAAAGCTCGCAATACCAAGTCAACACGTATCTGGTTCATGGTAGGACTCGGGGTTATACTCTTCGTTCTCTGGTGGATGAATATCATCAAGACGAGTTTTGCTATCGGACTCGGGATCGTCATCCTCGCTGCTATCGGTATCGAGACGATGAATTATGATCTCGATCTTGGGGCGCTCTGGTCTGGAAAGAGCATACAAGAGTCTCGTGTCACTCATACCAAAGATGGACTCAAGCTTATGGGATCATGTGTCCTTCCAGCAAAAGGAGATAAAAATGATCTTAACTGTGATAATTTCAAGACGCAATCAGAAGCTCAAGCAAAGTATGATCAGTGTGCCAATGATATCGCTTCATACAATCAAGGTACTGATGCTGCGAAGGTAAAATCGCTCGATATATATGGTCTCGATGGAAATAAAAATGGTATCGTCTGTGAAGCTCTACCAAAATCACTTACTCCAGCTCAATAATAAGTATATATAAAAAATCTCTCCGAAATCAGGAGAGATTTTTTATATTATTGACAATAATGTAAATTATTTATAATATTTTCGTCTTCCACAAATTTTGGAGTCACTTTTCTATGATCCGACTCATCTGGCTCCTTTGCTCTCTCCTCATCGGAGGATGCGACGGCGAGATGAGTGCCGAAAAATCCTCACCAGTACCGTCCGCTTCAGCGACGAATCCTCATGAGACGAGCAGGCAGAAATGCTCCAACACTCTCCTCTCATGGAATGGCGGAAACTTCGGGGTATCCAAAAAAGAAAAAGAAATAGCAGTATTCGCCGATGTGATCCGCTCATCTGGTGCTACTGTGGTCGCTCTCCAAGAGGTCACTGCTGGTAAGGGATTTGGTGCGAGGAAAGTCGCAGAACTCGCGATAGAACTCGGTGCTGAGTGGGACTCTATCACGAGCGATCCGACCCAACCCCAAGATAGCGAGACCGAGAGGTACGCATTTCTCTGGAAGAAGTCGATCTACGAAGTGAGTCGCCATGAAGCTACCCTTACCCGAGAACTTGCGGAGTCTATCAGTCGAGAGCCGTATCGTATCGTGCTAAAGCAGAAGAAAGATGGTGCGAGCATCACGCTCTATACGATCCATACGGTACCGACAGCGAAGGGACCGACAGGAGAAGTCGCCTCTCTCGTAGATTTCCTTCGCATTCAAGCAGGTGCCACCATCGTCGCTGGTGACTTCAATCTTGGAAGGAATAGTCTCGATCCCCTATTTCTCCCACTCGGATTCACGGGACATATCCGAGAAGCGACCAGTCTCAAAACAAAAATACAAGAAAGTGGCAACTATCGAAGCCGTCCGTATGACAATATCTATACCAAGGAAGTGACTGTATGTGCGAGTGGCGTCTTCGACTTCGTCGCCATGAAGTACGCTCCCGTGGATGACGATACCCTGAAGGCTGCACGGAGAGTGAGTGATCATCTCCCTGTGTGGATAAGTTGGGATTGATTTGGACAGCGCCTCGTGCGCTGTCTGTTTTTTTGTATAAAAAATCCCATTCTAACGGATGAAAATTTAATTTTTACTGGAACGCCTATGGAGAAAGAAGCTGAAAAAACATATTGGAATATCTTATAGAGAATGCAGAGGGTTTTATGAGGATATTTCTTGATTAACGATTTTTTTACGAACTTAGAGCATTAATATCGCGATTTTTCGTATATAAATGTGAAGATTCGGTGAATGACATATGCTTAAGGAACGTCAACAAATGAAAAATATAAGTCTGAGTATACATTAAGTGACCAATTTTGAAGAAACTATTGACTATATGTGGTGGTAGGGTTACTATAATAACACAATATCTAGTATGTATTTATAGCGACCCCTATGCTCGGTCTGCTCGAATCGTAGCTTTGTGGATATTTGTAAACCATTACTACCTAAGTGATTTTTTTATGTAACCAGCTGTATCAAAAAATAAAAAACCCTCCTTATTGGAGAGTGAATAATTTCTATATGCGTACCTCAGCTGAGGTACCTGTAAATTTCTGGAAGAATTTTACACAGGGAGTATATAGTTTTAAAATTTTTGCTCAAGGGAAAGTGTATAGACATTTCTATATTTTTGCCCTAATTCCTAGATTCTCCTCAAGGAGATAGTAAATTTTTAATCCTTAACATATTTATCAATATGTCTGCTCCAACAATGCTATATCAAATACTTAGCATCACTGATAGGACCCTTCCCTCGTTCGTTGATATAAATTTATCACGAGACACCCGTCTATTCATTGATCCTGTGAATATTCTGAAAAATTCTGACCCTCTATCACTAGAAGCAAAAGTCATTATTCAGAACTATTTCAGTATTCTCATCGGACACGTCTCTCGATGAGAAGAACAAAAAGCCTTATATATCCTCTCAGGTCTAACGGAGAGTAATACAATATCTTCTTTCACAAGACTTGGTTATTCAAAGAGTAAAAGCTGAAAAGCCATATGACCAGATAAAGCTAAGTTACTATATGAGGCAATAAGAGTAAGTTGAGCCACGGATCTTAGATGAATAGAGGAACTTACTCTCATGATTATATGAATCGACAAAGATAATATCTCCGATCTCATTACAAACCTGATTGGACATCTACTAGCCGACTACTCTCTCAAAGAATGCTTAAGTTACGGATGAAAAACAAAAGTTAAAAGATGAATCTTAATGTGGAGCCCATCCAAGATGGATTGGATAAAAAGAGACGTAGAAGTTCCTTATTTGGAGAATGAATATCTGGTTTTTATGCCTAAGAATATTGTAGCAAAAACTTTTCTACTGAGTACAGACCGTCTAATCACTCATGTTCTTGTTCCACATGAACAAGATAGACTCTTCAGAGCATGAAGTGCTCTATGTAGACTCCTCAAGGATTGAACCCAATGAAAACCTCTTGTTAAAGATGTGCGCAATCTTATAGAATGTACTAAATCTTGAGTAAGAGCTTTTCTTAGGGATAACCCTGAGTTACTCGAAAAATATAAAGAATCACTTATATTAAGATAATAATATAGAAAAATCCCCCATGATATGGGGGATTTTTGATTTTCACTGGAGCGAGTAATGGGACTCGCGACTCACCGCCGTCGCCCGGCTCTCTCAGAAAAAATACCAAGAGCAATTGGTATTTTTTCTTCGATTCTCGTCCCAAAACATTCTGAAAAATAAAAATCCCAAGAACAGGTCTTGGAATTTCTTATTTTTCTGGAGCGAGTAATGGGACTCGAACCCACAACGGCCGCCATGGCAAGGCGGTACTCTAGCCAATTGAGCTATACTCGCGTGAATTGGATTGTATGGATATTTATGAAAAATCAAGTTTTCTCTGTGACGTTTTTCCTTTGCTATTTTTCGCATCATCACTATAATTTGGCTGCGAGTATTCCTCTCGCCCATCCGAACAAGGTCACGAAAATATGGTTTTGTTTGGAGAGACGAGCGAATATTGCACTCTATTTTTTCATCTACTTTCTATGATTGTCTGACTCAAGGATAAGCTCGCACTCGATCGAGCTATTGTATCGAAAACGTATTCTATATCTGGGAAAAATATCACTCTCGAATCAGGGCGACTTGCCCTCTTCGCTACTGGCTCTATCGTCATTAGTGATGAAGTCGGGAACTTCCTCCTCACGACGACTGGTATCGGAAATCCGAAAGACGGAGACTTCTTCCCTCTTACGGTCGAGTTCCAGGAGAAATACTATGCCAATGGAAAAATCGGAGGCAATCGCTTCATGAAACGTGAAGGTCGCCCAAGTGAGGCATCTATCCTCAATAGTCGTATGATCGACCGACCAATCCGTCCCATGTTCCCGAAGAATACTCGTACCGATACACAGATTATCTCGACGATTATGTCCTCATCTGGACTCTCTGATTTTGGATGGTACGGAGTCACTGGTGCAAGTATTTCTGTCATGCTCGCCGGGGTGAAGGAATTTGAAGGTCCAGTGGCAGCAGTACGTATCGCAAGTGACGAATCAGGAAACTTTATCTTCGATCCGACTTTCGATCAGATTGCAAGTACTCATCTCGATCTCACGGTCGCAGGTACACTCGATGCCATCACCATGGTAGAGAGTCAATGAAACGAAGTATCCAATGATCTCATGGTAAAGGCATTTGAATATGCTCATGCGATCATCAAGGATCTCTGCATGGCACAGAAAGACTTTCTCGCAGAGTATACGAAAGTTCACACACTTCCTACGACAGAACTCACTGTTATCGATACTGATGCAGAAGTGATAGTAAAAGTGAAAGATCTCGTAACAGAAGAAGAAATCCAGGCCCTCTATAATCTCGGAAAGCTCGAATTCCATGATGCGATGCATGATCTCGTAGAATCTACAGCAGTGAAACTCGGATATGATAAAGAAACCAATACTCCAAAAATGGGAGATATCGCCGACTCTGTAAAAAAAGTCATCTCCGAACATATGAGAAAAACGGTAATCGAGACTCATACGCGTCTCGACGGTCGCAAGTGTGATGAAGTCCGCCCCGTCCGAGCGACTGCACCGATCCTCCCTCGAACTCACGGATCGGCACTCTTCGAACGTGGAGTGACTCAGGTACTCTCGATCACGACTCTCGGTGGACCAAGTGATATCCAGCTCGTCGATGATATGTATGAGGAAGATACCAAGAGATATATCCATCACTATAACTTCCCTCCATTCTCTGTCGGCGAAGTGAAGCCACTTCGTGGTGTCGGTCGTCGTGAAGTCGGTCATGGTCGTCTCGCTGAGAAGGCTCTCGAACCCGTACTTCCGGCACAGAGTGACTTCCCATATATGATCCGTGTCGTCTCTGAGACGACGACGTGTAACGGATCAAGCTCGATGGCATCGGTCTGCGGATCGACGATGTCACTCATGGACGCGGGAGTACCGATCAAAGCGATGGTCGCAGGAGTCGCGATGGGGATGATCTACGATGAAGAGAGCGGGAAATACGAGATCCTCGCAGATATCCAAGCCCAGGAAGACTTCCTCGGAGATATGGACTTCAAGGTAGCACGTACAGAAAAAGGAATCACTGCACTTCAGATGGACTGTAAGATCGCAGGACTTTCTATGGCAGTCGTGAAAGAAGTCTTCGAGAAATCCGTCGATGCGACCGGATATATCATGGGTGAGATGAAAAAATGTCTCTCTGCGCCTCGTGCTGAGCTTTCTCCGTTTGCACCATTTCTCCTTGCAGTATTCGTCCCTGAAGAGAAGATGCGTGAAGTCATATGAAAAGGTGGTGAGACGATCCAGCGTATCGAGAAGGACTATGGTGTCGAGGTGAATCTCGAAGATGATGGTCAGTGTACGATCACTGCGAAGACTCAAGAAGCAGGTAAGGCAGCACTCGAATTTATCAAGGGAATACTCAAGGATATCGAAGTGGGTGATATCTATGAAGGAAAGATCGTGAAGATCCTCGATACCGTCGGCGCGATCGTCGAGATCAGTAAAGGAAAAGAAGGGATGATCCATATCTCGAAATTCGGAGTGAAGGAACGCATCGCTAATGTGAATGACGTCGCTAAAGAATGAGAGATCGTGAAGGTACGAGTCTACTCAGTGGATAAGGAAAAAGGTCGTATCGGACTTGAGAAAATAGTCGCACCAGCTTCGAATCCTGCCCCTGCTTCAAATGAAGCAATCGAAACGGTAAGCTGGCAAGGATAATATAACTACTATGGAATATACTCTGTGAAAAAAAATACATGATCCTCCATTAAGAGAGATAATTTTTGAATGTGCTTCATGAAATATTAAAAATCGTGCCCTCCTTGTTTCCCATATCCTTCTGGGATATGGTATCTATTCTGGATGAGACATTGAAGTTTCTATTGCATTTACAAGTTGGCTCGCGATGATGCTGACTTGTTGAATGGGAAGAGCTACAAAGATATACTATGATAGAACAAAAAATCATATAAAAAAATTCGGTGTTCTCGATGAGAGATTTTTTCGAAAACTTATGGAATGATATCCTGGATGAAAATTTAAATGATATTGTGAACTTCAGTGAATCTATCTTGCGGCAAGAAATTCAGGAAAACTCAATGAATTTAGAGAATTGAGAAAAAAGTATGGATCGAATGTAGTAGTGCCGAATATTTAGGCATATTCCTTTTTATGAAAAAGATTATCGCCATTAATGGAAAAAGTTGCATTAATTATTATAATGATATAATGAAGAAAATAGTAAATGTATTTAATTTCTTAAAAACTGAGAGCTATCTCAACTTTATTCTTAAAAATATCACATGGTATTACATGCTTTGGCAACAGCTGGAAGAAAGATGAAAGATATAGTCTCTCGAAGGAATCTAGTTTGATGATTTGAGGCTCGTATTGCAGATACATTATCACGAGATCCCTCTCCCATAGACCGCTCTAAAGGATTAGGGTTTGATACTGAAGGAAATATCACACTTACGGCTGACCCCACAAAAGACGGGAAAGAACAAGTAAAAAAATTAGCAAAATTCAATGATGGCTCCATAATTTTTGATGAGAAAGCAATAGATGGACTGACAAGTACTACTCGAAATGAGACTATTGCTATGATAGTAAGCCTATGTCTTTTAAGAGAAGATATTACTTCAATAATAATTCCCGCAAGTTACTGGAAAAATACGAATCATCCTTTTCATTTTAATGAAAGAACTGGAGCGCTTATAGTAAGATCCCTATGAATTCCATTGGATCAAGTATCGTTTGCGAAAAAATGAGATACTATCGAAATACGGAAGATCTAATTATATGGGTATCCTTACGAATTTTTTTGCCCTTTCTCATAAGTTTTATATAATTCTTTTATATAAAACTTTTTTTATGCAATTTCCTACCCTCGATCAGATCGTCCTCGATACCATCACGCTCTATAGCAATACCCCCACTCTCCCAAAGATTGATTTATCACGATTCCATACACCCCTCGTCGTCTGAAGTGGGAATGGATACTATACGGGTCGTATCCTTTTTCGGAATTCTCCTGCCTACTTCGCTGTGGAAGCAGAAGTCGAGAAAAAACTCCAAAATATCACCTCTATCACTGATGTCGTCGTCGTATCAGCGAGCGGAGAGAAGCATGCACCGATCATCCTCGAAGCCGCGAAAAAACATGGCAAAAAAACATTTCTCATCTCTTCGAGCCAAAAGAGTACTGGTAGAGATTTAGCAGATGGTTCTATCATCATGCCGAAGATCCGAGAACCATATACCTATAATACTTCGACCTACTTCGGCTATATGCTTGCTGAAACTCCAGATCTCGATCTCCTGTGACTTCGGGAATTTCTTATGAAGTATAGAGAATATTATTTAAAGAATATTGATTGGAATCGATTTAATGGATTTTTTATCGTCCTCCCTGATCAGTTCGTCCTCCTGCGGGAGATGATCGAAGTGAAGTTCATCGAACTCTTCGGGCGCAAAGTATCGCGAGATGTCTTCTCCTACGAGCAGATGAAGCATGCTACCAATGTCGTGCAAAGTGACGATGAAGTCTTTATATGTTTTGGTACTCAGACAGATATCTTATATGGGAAAAATCAGATTGAAATTCCCATTTTCGATACGACGAGTTATGCTGCGATGATGCTCACTGCATATTATGTGGTAGGACTCATACAGGAATCACTTCCACCATATTTCGAGGATTCGATAGAGGACTATTGTCTTCGAGCAAAGGAAGAAGAGAGATTTGGCATCAAGCCATGGGTAGAGGTATAGTTTATTATTGCTATCTTTGACTTACATCACCATAACTCTTACCCCTATGCTATTCAGATATAAACTTCTCATCTCGATATTTTTCTTTATTGTATCAGCACTCTGAGTACATGCATGAGCAGAGACAGATCAATACTGCCTAAATTGAAGTCTAGGTTATTCATGATCATATAATCCCCTCTTTTCTGTCAGGTATAATTGAGGAAAACTCCCTGTAAATAATGTATTCAGGATCTCATATGGACAACGATGAGTCTGAGAGTGAACAGGGATGCTCTATTATGGAGTCGATACTGGTTCTGGATACGAGGTATATCAGTACAATTGTGTCACATCGAAGCCGAAATACATAGGAAAAACTCTGAAAAATGAAGGTGATTCCTCGACAGAATGGTATGCGATCTATAATGAACCATATATACTCTACTGAACTATGTATCAAGAATGACCATGAGCAACTAGATTGACGAGTATCTCGGTCTACAATGCTGAAAGACAGAAGCTTGAACTCACGATTTCACATTTTAACTATACATTTCCATTCTATAATTGGTGGCCAGAAATCGTATACAAAACAAAAAAGTGAAAATTCCTCATTACAATAGTTGGTGACCATAGCATCACCGTTCGAAGAGCAAAGGTGATCGAGATAGATCCAAAAACAGGGAAAGTAACAGAGCTCTAGAAATTTGCTAATAGGGCCTTTTCTTTTGCCTTTTTCTCCTTTTCCATATACTCTCTGCTTATCTATTCTGCAAAATATCTCAGAGCGGATTCGATATCAAGTCATGGGTAGAAGCATAGTACATTAGGCTGGAACAAAAAGTTCTGGTTTTACTCTACTTGATCGAGCTCATCACTTTTTGCTTAATCGATAATATGGAATCTGAGCTGGAGTGAATCATTGAGCAACTTCCATTTCGATTCATAGAAGCACATCATTTGGATATGTATTAAGCCTATCGATAATCTGAGTAAAAGAGAGTCACTGATTGTATAATTCATGAAAGTGAATCTCAAGAAATATTCCAAGTTGCATCTCTTTTCCCTGCTCAATAACGTCCCCATAGAGAAGTGGATGTAACTCTCCTTCTTCATATCGCTCACTCGAAGCAAGGATATCATGAACTCTAGATTGTGCAAGTAATCCAGAAAATGTATATCCTGTAACCAACGTCATAAATCTCCGAAAATCTTGTAAAAAAGGATTATATCATGCCATAATAGGATTTTCCTTTTTCATAATCTCGAATATTCTCAAACTCGTACGCCAAATATGTTCACTCACTCAAAGCTCTAATGCCTCAGTCACTTGGGAAGCAAGCACCTTTAAATCTTCTTCTGAATATTGTCTCTGAGGGTTTGATGAAGCAGTCATTTGTATATGATAATTATAAAAAATAAATAATCAATAAAAATTACTCAAAAGCTGGTTTTCTTTTGCCTTTTTCCCCTTTTCCATATACTCAAACACATGCATTCCCTCAAATCTGAAAATCTTTTTGCTTTTACGCTCGGTCGTGAATCAAAACTCTCACTCGCAGAACTCATCGCCCTTTTTGGGGGAGATGCACTCGAAAATCTGAATGACGAAATAGCCATTTTTTCCCTTCCACAGAGCGACATAGATATTAATACGATATTTCGCAATATCGGCGGATCGATCCGAGTGATACGACTTATCGGAGAGACTGATGAGAAAAAATTCCCCACCGATGTCATCCGAGAGATCGGAAATCCGAGTGGGAAATACACATTTGCTCTTGGAGTCTATGGTGGTGAATACCGTCTCTCTGATATCGGACTTCGTATCAAAAAAACACTCCAGGAATCAGGTCATTCTGCACGAATCGTAAATATCGAAAATCAGAATATCGTCAGTGCTGTCTGGAAAAAAGAAAAACTTGGAAAGTCACTTTCAGAATTCAATCTTATCCACATCAAGGGTATATCTTATCTTGGTGTGACGATCGCTTGTCAGGATATCGATGCCTATACAAAACGCGATACAAGTAAATCTCGTGATATGGTCGTCGGGATGATGCCACCGAAGCTCTGTCAGATGATGATCAATCTCGCAAATGAAGGAAAGAAAAATCCAGTATATGATCCTTTTTGTGGACTCGGGACAATCCTCATAGAAGCTGCGAATATGGGAATCACAAAAATATATGGAAGTGATATTTCATCAAAGATGACTCATTCGACGGAAAAAAGTCTCTCTGATTTTATTGCTGAAGAAAAAGTATGGCAAGAGCGTATTCGGCTCGCATGAGGCAATCCAGCAAAAAACTTTTCGAACTTCGAATCAGATATCTTCGAACTTGATGCGAGCAAGATCAACCATCTTTCGAAAGATCTCAGAAATACCAATATCGTCACTGAAGGATATCTGGGTGAGATCATGCAAAAAGACTCGATCACCCTAGATCGCGTGAAGCAAGAACGAGCAAAACTCCGAAATATGTATGATGGATTTTTCGGTGGACTCTGCGGGCTCAATTTTTCTGGAACGATCGTGATGACGTTCCCCTTCTGGGATATCCATGGGACTCACTCTTTTTTCACAGAAATCTATGATATCATCGGACGACATGGATTCGATGTCGTACCACTTCTTCCTGAAGATATGCGGACTATGATGACTCCGAAAGGCTCACTCCTCTATAAACGTCCGACGCAAAATGTCGGTCGTGAAGTCGTCAAAATTCGCATGAGAAATGACCTATGAAAGAAATAAATCTCCGTAACATCCCTTCTGATTTTCGAGATCAGAAAGATATCCATACGGCACTCGCATGGAATGCAGTAAAGAAGATCCTCACTGAAAATCATCGAGAAGAACTATTTGGATATATACAGAGTATTCGTCTTACTGAGAAATATATCATCATCACGACCGGCAAACCGATTATCAATGCAGAGATACTTTTATTTCGGAATGCTCTCTTAGAGAAAATACATCACGATATTCGAAAATATTCTCCTATCCCTGAAAAGAAGTTGCGAGTGGCATAAGAATAACATGATCCAATCTTTCAGTCACGGTCCGCATAAGTTGATGCAGTGGTGAGTTTTGCCCACCGATAGATTGAGTAAGAAGTTCTTGATAAAATCGAGCTCGTAATGAAATCAAAAGGGTCTTAAGGAGGCTTTTATCACGTTTTTCACCAGGAGTCATTTTCGAGAGGTACATATTATCCCAAGCATTATATATTTGATCAGGAAGCTTGATAGCAAGGACGCTATACTCAGGAAGTGTCATATTACGGATAGTTCCTATTATATCGTCATTCATCTCTGGCTTACGAAGTACAGAATAGAGAGATACTTGGATCATAGAAGCGAGATCTCCTGTGACACGCTGAATAAATTCTTCTTGTCATACAATAGAGTTTGGCATACTATGAATCTTCCACCATACGTAGTAGGAATGCATTACAAATCTATAAAGAAGTCGGATTCTCCGGATATCAAATCCGAACTCATGATTCAATTGGTATACCACTGATCATTCTTCTCACATTTTTCTTGCTATATTTCATGGTAATTCTTTATCTTTAGGGGCTCGAAATGGAAGAGTATGTTGTATTCCTATTCACTTCCTCCAAGAATCAATAAGTTTTTCAGAAAACGAGAGTACTTCATCGTGGATTTGACGAGCAATTATATGACTTTTAATTCTATTTTCTTCTATAGTATTTGCATTTTGGAGTCATGAGATTCCGAAAGTCTTACTGCTCTCTGCATATTTCTCATCACTCAAGTGAGAGAGTGCAAAAAGTGATTCGACCATTTCTGGATAGAGAAGTGGGAAATTTGCACGCAGGAAAGTCACAATCTCAGCCTGCATTTCTATGCTTGCATCCTCGACTCCATCATGAAAAAGCGCTAATACAATAGTCGGAAGAAGATACTCTCGTGGAATTTCTAGCTCTCGAAAGAAATTTGCAAATATTTCTGTAACCCCCTCAACGTGAGTGGAATATGGACGTTTCACTTCTGTACTGAGTCAAGATAACTGATTATAGAATCCGGATTTTCGAAATTGTCCCATATGTGACTTCCGCATGATTCCTATAGCATCGATAAGAACTTGACGTTCTGTAGGAGTCAACAAAAAATTCTTTGGGTTTATTTCTCTTCCTCATACTACTAAATCCACTCTTCGAGCAAATTCCTGAATACTTCTCAATGAGTGAATATCATAATGCGATGTGATTATTCTTGCTCATCCAATATAAATGCCACTATCATCTACCTTCATTTGATGTCATAAGCCATCTTGTCGAGATTCTCCCATAGAGAAAATTTAATGAATCGTCATTTTCTATATAAATTTTATTTTGTCAATATATATTTTGACTTTTTTACTTTTTCGATTATGAACTCATTTTGCTTTTTCTCACAAAATCCATATCCTCTCTCATATACATGTCTATAAAATCCTCCAAACCTGACATCCAGCGTACGGTCTCTCCGAAAATCCAAGAAGAAGAAATCATCTCAGAGATATCATTGCGCCCCAAGACCCTCACAGAATATGTCGGACAAAAAACGATGAAAGCACACCTCGTCGTCGCTATAGAGTCAGCAAAGATACGGAAGTCTCCTCTGGAACATATCCTTTTCTATGGACCACCTGGGCTCGGAAAGACGACCATATCGACTGTCATCGCATATGAGATGTGAGCTCCGATCAAGCATACGAGTGGTCCTGCGATCGAGAAACAAGCTGATATCATATCACTCCTCACGAGCCTGACAGAAGGCGAGATACTGTTTATCGATGAGATTCATAGACTTCGTCCACCGATAGAAGAAATTCTCTACTCCGCTATGGAAGACTTCCAGATCGATATCATGATCGGTTCAGGAACTGGAAGCACCAGTGTGAAGATGGATATCCCCAAATTTACTCTCATCGGTGCGACGACAAAGCTCTCTTCTCTTTCTTCGCCACTCAGAGATCGATTCGGGAACATTATGAAGCTCGATTTCTATGATACGGCTGATCTCTCGAAGATAGTCGCACGATCTTTCGATATTCTCGGACTCGATACGGTCACAGAAAACGCTGTAAGATCCATCGCAGAACGCTCTCGTGGGACGCCGAGAATAGCGAATCGATACGTGAAAATACTTCGAGATTATTCGACAACTGGACGAGAAATCCATTCCAAAGAAGCCTGTGATAGTATATTTGAAGGATTCTGAGTCGATACACAGGGTCTCGATGCACTCGATCGCAAACTCCTCATGCATCTTCTCGATACCTTTGGTGGAAGAGCGACAGGACTCTCTACACTTGCTTCAGTCGTAGGTGAAGAAGTCGCGACGATCGAAGATGTCGTCGAGCCATTTCTCCTCCAGATTGGACTCATCGAGAGGACTCCAAGAGGGAGGCAAATTACGAAAAAGGGGGAGGAATATCTTCAGAAAAAAAACTAACTTACAAGTGAGTCTGGTTTATTTGTTGCCGTGATAATTTTTTCCCAAGCACGTACTCACCCTACATACGCTCTATTTTCCCTGCTTTGATTGGTCGTAGGTCCTGAATTATATCGGCTAAGTCCACCTTCTTCTCAATATGTTTTTACAAGATAAGAAAGATATATTGTCCCTATAGTAATATTTTTTCAAAGTGAAGTGTTCGCATCAATCAAACTGTTAATATCAACCCCTTGTGATTTTGCTCTTTCTCTGACTTGGGCATAGTATTTTTCTTCAGGTCAAGCATTTTGTGTCTTTCCAGTACGAAGATGTCTGATAATACCATTCATCGTCGGTGGCATGACTTGCATAAGTCCTTGTGCTCCTTTTCCTGATATTGCACTGATTTGAAAACGGCTCTCCTGAGCACATACTGCAAGGATTTTTTCTGGATCCATATTCACAAGTGGTGCAATCTGGCTAATCACAGGCCAAACTTGATCTTTACATTGCTGATAATTTTTTTGTGCAAGCATTACCTCACTTACAGGTATACGTCCTTGATTTGAAAGAAATGCAACATGAGGTGAACTATCAGATAATCAAGAAGGTTTAGAGATTGTTCCTTGAGACGTTGGGTCAAGTGCCTTAGGTGTTGCTCAATCAACAATATTTCAGACTTGTATACTTACGATTTTTCTGAGTGCCTGTATCTCTGTAGCTCCAAAAAGTCATTCTCGAGCATCGAGTCAAAGAATCTTTCTCAGTCAAATAATACTCTCTTTCGTATAGTGGATTGTACCAAGTTTATTTTTCTCATACATATCAAGAATCCCCTGAGCATCTTGAGAATCAAGTGATCCTTTTTGCATTACTTTTTTGAGAATAGGTTCGAGATTATTTGAAGAGTTTTCTAACATAGCTTTATCGTATCACAATAAGTATATTTGAACAAATATTGAACAGAAATAATTGCAAAAAATATACCTCTTTCTATACTAGGAAAATGCGAACTCCTGAATTTTACTCTGCCGTCTTTGGCATCATAGAGAATGATGAATGAAAAATCCTATTTTCTCGTCGATATAACACCTGACATCTCGATGGATACCTCTCACTCCCTGCGTGACATATCGAAAAATGAGAGCAACCGACAGAGGCTATGCTGCGAGAACTCCATGAAGAAATAGATATAAATATAGAAAAAATGGAGATGGTCTTCTCTCAACAAAGTATGAATGCAAAAGAATGAAGTATATATATGAATTTCTTTTTCAAAATACTTGCCTATAATGGAGTTGTCAAAAATATCGAGGAAGAGAAATGTTCAGAACTGGTATTTCTGTCACTCGATGAACTTGAGTGAGAAAAAGTCGTTCCCTATGTACTCAATGCTCTCATAGGGTGGAAAAATGGAGAAATCTTTTCTGAAATCAATTGGAATATCTAATTTTCTACTTTACATTATGAAACAATCAAAAATTTGATTTTGACTCGTCTTACTCTTCGTTTTAGTTACTCTTATTCCAAGCATATATCTTCAGCGAGTTTATGGAGATACTCAGTGGATGTGGTGAATAATTTACTGAGGTATGCCGTGGAGTTCAGTTGGTTTTGCAGTTTGATTCTTTGCTTCAAATATTATCAGTAGTCTCTTGAGTTGGTTTTTATTATCAGGAGCCTATATATTGAATGCTTCTATTCTCTATGGTATATGATGGTGACTCGAAAAACTCTATAGAAAATTCCAATCTTAGTCTTCATTCTTAAATTCTTCACTTTTCACTTCCTTATGATACTCGACTGACGTGCTGTCGCAGGGCTTATCCTCGAAAACATTAAAAATCAGATTACCTACTCACCTACTGGAAACGATAAGCCTATGCTTGCGGTCGTCCTCGTAGGAGAAAATCCTGCAAGTCTCGCTTATATTCGTATGAAAGAAAAGCGCGCTCGTGAAGTCGGTATGGGATTTGGACTCTATAAATTCCCTATCACGATCACTCAATCTGAACTCGAAGAAGAGGTGAGGACACTTTCTCGTGATGAGCGAATTCATGGGATCATCGTCCAAGCCCCACTTCCTAGTCATATCGATCGATATACTGTGACTGAGTGCATCGACCCTCGAAAAGATGTCGATGGATTTACAAAAAACCAAATTGGAAATATGTTCCTCGGACATGATGGACTCTGGAGTTGTACCCCAAAAGGGATTATGACGCTTCTCTCGCATTATCAGATCGATGTAGCAGGAAAAGATGTTGTGATCATCGGACGATCCAATATCGTAGGCAAACCTATGGCTCTCATGATGATCAATGCTGGAGCAACGGTCATAACTTGTAATAGCTCTACGAGCAATCTCTCTGAAAAGACGAAAAATGCTGATATCGTGATCGTCGCTGCTGGCTCACCATGACTTCTCACTCGAGATATGCTCCACTCAGAATCTGTCGTGATCGATGTCGGGAATACATTTATTGATGGCGTTGCCAAAGGTGACACTGATTTCGAGGACTTGAAAGATACTATCCGTGCTATCACCCCTACACCTGGGGGAGTATGACCTATGACAGTCGCTACTCTCATCGAGAATACATGGAAGGCATATTGCTCACAAAAAAACTCCATATAGGAGTTTTTTATTATAGCATATCTAAAAGATAATTCCATGGAGCAGCTATCCCTAGAGTTATAAAAAGTACTACTCCTACTATATAACTTAATTTTATTTCTATTACTTTTATCTTTCATTTTCCTTCATCGATCTCAAACGTATTTATTCATCAATTTGTAGATTCTAAGTCAACCCAAGGATTCTGAGCGGAAGAATCTTGAAGAGTAGTTGAGATTTTTTCTTTATCTAAAATATCCATATAAATGTTTATTGTTTATCTAATTATTTCGCTCTTCCTACAACATACTCCACGATATCAGAAAACTTCGAAGTTTGGAAAGTATTCGAGGTTTCAAGAAGAGCATACTCGAGATCTGCGAGGAGTTTCTTTGCTCGCTCAATCCCCATGAATGCGACGATCCCCTTATGTTTTGCGACGTCTTTCCCGATCGCTTTTCCGACGATATCTCGATCCCCTTCAAAGTCGAGTATATCATCTCGTACTTGAAAAGCTCGCCCGAGAAGGACTCAGAACCACCGAAGTTGCTCGATCATATGCGAATCTCCTGCACCTGCAAGATTGGCTCCTATGAGAAGTGATGCGGTAAAAAGTTTTCCTGTTTTCTCATCATGAAGACGGATAATCTCTTTTTGATCTATATGCATATGGTCTTCTCAGATATCTCGTATCTGTCATCGCACCATACCCATATCACCGATAGCTCTCGTAATTTCGAGTATTGTCTCTGGATTTTTCGCTTCTGCAAGACACTCTATCCCCATAGACTGGAGTGCATCCCCTACGAGAATACCAATTCATTCTCCATATTTTTTCCATACGGTCAGCTCTCATCTTCGAAACTCATCATTATCCATCGATGGAAGATCATCATGGACAAGCGAGTATGCATGGATAAACTCGATACCGATAAGATAACTCAAAATCACATCCGCAGGAAGGCCCATAAGTTCCTCATAGATGATCATCGCAAGGATGACTCGTATTCGTTTTCATTTTCATTCCACTGCGTATCTGAGAGCTTCCTGAAATTCCCTTTCTTTTTCTGTGACAAGGGTATTATAGCGTTTATCAAAATACTCCGCTATCGCAGAGTCAACTTTTGACCTATATGTATCGTACCAGTCTTGGATCATAGAAATGAATGACTCCATCATAGTACCATAAGACTCCGCGAAATGCAATTATTGATCATAAAAACAGAATCTATTTTCAAAATTTTCTTTCGCGATTTTCATACCTATCAATGAAGTCTTCAATATCTTTTACAGAGAAGTCTGGCCAGTTCTTTTGAGAAAATCCATACTCTGCATATGGAGA
The DNA here is from genome assembly GCA_043770315.1 of Candidatus Altimarinota bacterium. Lineage (GTDB taxonomy): Bacteria > Patescibacteriota > Gracilibacteria > BD1-5 > UBA2023 > JAGOMW01. The sequence continues at coordinate 30,748 of JAYVIJ010000034.1, forward strand.
GTGAAAAAGGAGAAATCCCGAGTGACGTATATGTCATCCTGTTCTGATGATAAGGTCTGGCGGGGGGAATGATGAGGTCTCGATATAAGAGGAAATATCATCTACTGTAACTCAGCTCATTTCAAATCCTGTCTTTGCAAGCTTCTGAACAGCACGTATTATTTCTTCTTGTCAACCATATCCGATAGCGATGATTGCTGTCATTGCCGTATTACTTTCTGTCATTTTTTCTGCTTTGTCCATATTTTTTCTGCAGTTTTCTGGGACGAGTTCTCGATTTCCGATACAGATAATACGGATATTATCTGTATTTGCTTCTTTTGCGAGATCGAGGATTCATTTTTCGAGCAGTCGAAAAAGATATCCGACCTCTTCAGATGATCGTTTTTTGATATTATCATCAGAGAGAGCCCAAAAGCTTGCAAAAGGTATGCCAAGTTTTTTTGTCTCTCGAATAATATTTTTTGCATTCTCATAACCCCGCCTGTGTCATTCAAGGGATGGAAGTCATCGCTCTTTTGCCCAAGTACGATTTCCGTCCATGATGTATCCAATATGTTGCATGATTTTAGATTTTAGATTTTAGATTTTAGATTTTAGATTTTAGATTTTAGATTTTAGATTTTAGATTTTAGATTTTAGATTTTAGATGAGGATATCTCTATACTCTTCCCTGTCAAACAAAAATCCCCCAATTACTTGGGGGATTTTGGAAAGTGCGATTATCGCTCTTCACGAGGGCGAGCTTCGTTTACAACGAGCTGACGACCCATAACTTCACGACCATTCATAGCTTCGATGATCTTATCCATATCTGCTTCATCAGCATCTACGAAAAGAAAACCTTTTTTACGACCAGTTTCACGATCGATAGGCCAGAAAAAATCGACAAGTGGAGCCACCTCTTCGAAGAGGGCACGAAGCTCTTCAGCTTCGATTCTGAATGGAACATTACCTACGAATAGGCGTTTAGTAGTACCGGTACTCATACAAGAAAAAGAGTAGAAAATAAATTGCCGAGACCGCTCTTTGACTTCGATGAGCAC
>JAYVIJ010000035.1:0-3649 GCA_043770315.1 Candidatus Altimarinota bacterium
TCATGCGTACACCATATTGCCTCCGATGTAGCCGAGGAGGAGGAACGCGATCCAGTGACTATGTCCCATGATCTGCTCCGCAAAAAGAGACGCGAGCAAGAATCCGATAATCGGCATCACCGCCTGGAAAAATCCAAACGAAAAAGCCATCGAAAGGGCTTGTTTGGTTTGGATACTAGATCGTGAGATCCCAGTGGCGAGCGCCACTGCGAATGCATCGGCCGAGACCGAAAGAGCAAGGAGGAATATAGTAACGAGCGACATAAACTATGGGTATTGGTAATTAGGCTCGTCCTGCTCGTCACTTTGCCTTGTAGAGGCGTGATCCTCACTTACCGTATTTGCTCTTGCCTTGTGGTCAGATACGACTCTTGCTGAGACTGATAATATCCTCTGAGAATGCTGGTTCCTCATCGAGACCGAGATGTGGGGGGAGTGCTGGGCGGTGGGGCATAGGATAGATAAAAATGAAAAACTAAAACCTAAAAGTTACGGAGAGTATATAGAGAAAATCAGTATGTGCAAATATTGCACATACTCAAACTGAGAATAGAATCATATAGAATATAATCGAACTATCCGGAATTTCCGGGTAGTTGCCCGATTAGATCTGTCTTGATGCGGTTTGTCGGAAATTCCGACATACTCTGAGTTGTAAAGAAATCCTTTATAACTGAGGAATGTGCAAAAAATGCACATTACAATTACCCGATCCTCTTGCTCAACTTCGCGATGATCGTATTCGCACGCTCGATCTCGACCACCTCGGCAGAGTCGATGATATTTGCTATATTGAAAGGAGATGGGAAGTCAAAGTAAAGAGTTATTCTATACCTTCTTCTATAAAATCCTCATAATGTCATGAATTTGCGAAATTTATTTCATAAGTCCCATCATTGATTTTATCAATTCGTACTCAATCAATTCCGATTGTTTGTAACTTCTCATAAGTTAATAATTCTCACTCCTCTAAATTCAAAACATCTCGCAATATCCATTTTCACAGCTCTTTATTAGAATATGACATCAATGCTTTACCTCCATCTTGGCAGATTTTAGATGGCATAATATCTCCATTTGGAAGCCTAAGATCAAATGCAGTATCTCTGCTAGGAAAAAATCAAGGAAACTTATGGTGAATTTCCGCAGGTATTGGTATATATACTTCATTCGGATCTCTCACTCGTCATCCAGCATTCCATTGATTAAGTCCACTTTTCTCATATACAAAGTGATTACTTCAATAGAGTGGTAAAAATATTGTTCATACAATTCTTTCTTCTTTCTCGGTTCATTTAAGTGTCTCTACAAGTTTCTTGAGTTCCAAAAGAGGATCATCAAGCATTGTCACATCAAAAGCATATTCTATCGGTGAAGTTCTAAATTTCTTCAGAAGAGTGCTTTTAGATAATGAAAATGAATATTCATGTATTCAGTCATCAAAAGATATTGAGGAGTCTCGTTTCTTTATATTTTTGATTTTATCGAGATCTACAAGATCCATAGACTCTTCGTATATCATAAATTTCCCTTTGTCTCTAACGACACAGTGATACATAGTTGATTCTATGTCGTGCGCTCTTTTCGTAAAGTTGATTCTCTCATTTCGCAACTCAGAGATTTTATAGATCATGAGTTCTGGACTCAGTAGAGAATATGAAGGTTTATCTTTGTTGAATTCAGCAACTTTCTGCAATGAATTATTATTTCATGCCAAGAATGTCTTTAATCAGATTCATAGGTTTCATTTTTTAGCGTCAGCTGATACATCTCATCGAGAAAGATCATCAGCTCAAAATGCTCTACAAAATACTCTTTCAGCAACACGATAATATAGATATGGAGTTGTAGACTCAGAAAATAGATTAGACAAAGATCATGCAATCTTCAAAAAATCCTCATATTCTTTTTGCTGTTCTGGAGATTGTGTTGTAAAAAACATAGTTTAAGAAAGTGATAAAAACATATTCTCTGCTATTCTCTGTATAACTGGTATCGATACCGAGTTTCAGAATTGTTTATATAGATTTGAATCAGCAACATTTGGAAGTTTATAACTTTTCGGAAATCATTGGAAATTTGCACATTCTCTTGGAGTGAGCTTTCTGATTCACTTCTTGTCTTTTATGAGTGGGACATTATGTCCGCCTGTTCCCATATTTGCCGTGAGTGTCGGGCAAGCGTTACTCTTATTTTCTCGTACATATTGTCGTCGCCATTGGTATACAGTATCTTCTTTTGTTATATCATCTTTGAGTTTCTCATATAGAGATTTATTGTTATAGTAGTATTTTTCGTCTACATTCTCTTCGAGACAATCATGAATTGTTTTTGTGAGTTTAATTTTTTCAGGGAATTTAAATTTCTGAAATGCTTTTTCATCAAGAAATCAAACTATATAAATACGCTCTCTTGTCTGTGGAACATTTCAATATTCCATTGAATTAAGCACCTTATCAGTCACTTTATATCAAAGTTTTTCGAGTTCATCATAAATAATCTTTAAAGTATTTCACTTATCATGGTTTTTTAGATTTTTCACATTTTCGAGTAAAAATGCTCTTGGTTTCTTATCTCTCAATATTCTAACAATATCAAAGAATAAATCTCATCGTCATCCATCATTAAAACCTTTTTTATATCACGCGATCGAAAATGGCTGACAAGGGAATCCGCCAGTTAATATATCTATTTCTGGAATGGAATCAGATGATATGTTTCTCATATCTCAGAGAACCATAGAATGTGTATTATCTAACATTCAAGCAAAGTTGTAATCAAATGTTACCTTACAAGCCTTGTCAAAATCATTAGAAAGAGCACATTCAAATCCTGCATTATCAAATGCTATTTTGATTCATCCGATTCAAGCAAAGAGATCAATAAATTTAAGTTTTTTTACGGACATTTTTATACTGAGTTATATTTTACAACCCTCCTCCCAACTCCAAATACTCCACTTTTTCCAGTTTTCCACCCAGCATCCCACCGAGATCCCCATACATACCGCCTGTGTTTTTGATCACTTGTTCGAGGAGTTGTTCCCGCTTTTTCCACCGTGACTCGAACGCTCTCCGCTCCTCAGCGACCTGATCCTGCATCTGACGGAACGCATCGATGATGTTCTCGACCTTGTCCTTGAATCTCGCTGATGTGAGATAGTTGTAGAGGACCTCCATCTTCTCGTCTTTGGATACGAGGCTCGTTCTCAGGTGCGACATCGACTCGATCTGTCCACGGAGCATGATGGCGATCGGGAGAGCATATGACCACTCGACGAGCCAGACTCACTTGTAGAGACCGAACTTGTCTACTCACCGAGGTAGTACTGCTGTCACAAGGATCGAGATATCAGCGTTGACTCTCAGTCTATCCTCTTTGAGCTTGTCCACCCAGCTCTCTGACCAGGCTTTGGTATTCTTCGACTCCCATGCGATGATCCCGACCGTACCATTCATATTCCTGACTTCTTGGATGACATCGGCTCACTTGATCCCTTTCTCGACATCAGAGATCGTATCAGTTGGGAAGTTGGTCATGAGGAGTACGCGGAGTGCATCCTCCTGGATCTCACCTTGTATCTGCATCGATCATTGGTTCGCTTTGCGATTCGCATCTTCGACGGCCTTCTGTGTCATCTCGAGTTGCT
>JAYVIJ010000036.1:0-29849 GCA_043770315.1 Candidatus Altimarinota bacterium
AATCTCTGGGTATTCCCTTCGATATCTCCTACCTGGATGTTTCGTTGTGAGATGGCAATCATAGAAAATATTATTAATTGTAAGTATTACACTTAATAAGAGGGAAAGAATATTGCCATCAAGTGGCATTTCTTATTAAGTGTTATATATACACTATATATTCTTTTTACAAATAAAGTCAAAAGAAAAAGTGAAAATTACTTTTTTAAGTGAATAAATCACCAACCATTTTTGATTGTTGATCCCTATCCTCTCACCATATCTGCAAGTCTCTCGCTTGCTGGTCGTACCATCTCTTCCATAAGAAGAGGATTCTGGACACCGAATACTCCATGTCGATCGTCTGCCTCTTCTGGACCATGATTATCACTTCCGAAGGTGATGAGTCATCCTGTTTTTTTCGTCACTCGCGCTATGACATCGACCCAACCAGACGAAGCAAGAGCATTGATCTCGAGATTTCGGATACCTGATTCTGCGAGAAGCGGGGCGATCTGCGAACCAAATACCTCATAACGATCTTCACGAGAGCGTGCACCGAGTTTTCTGAGGGTTTTCGTGAATGAGAAGTTCGGATGAGCGATCGAGAGAAGGGCTCACTCCCCTTCTGCTATTTGGGCGAGATGTGAGAGTTCAGGCTCATATCGAAGTGCCTTATAGTGACCGATATGAGCATGGTCGCCATTTTCACGCAGACACTCTTTCATAAAATCCTGGAAGGTACTTACTGTTCCATTGGTAAGCGTTTGGGCAAGGCCACAAGAGACGTATACAGAAGCTTCATCTCTCCAGAGGTAATTTGCTATATGCCAGTTCGATGACATATCCGGAGACATCTTATGAGAAGCGACCCAAGAGAAAAATCACGTCTCATCGATCGGAAATCCTGTTTTTTGGAGCTGAGCGATCTGTCCACGAATCTTCACATTCCGACCGATGACGATACCTTCTACGAGCTGTCTGATACGCTCAGAAAGTGTCGGCGTATAGCACGTCACATGCAGTGATATCCCGAGATCATCACTGTGTGCAGATATTTCTGTCGCCCAGACTGCCCGTATCCCTGCTTCACGTGCTGGTATGACGAAGTTCGATGAATATCGATCATGATCAGTAAGTGCCCATATTCCTCTTCTCTCTGGATCAAGTATGTCGATCTGTGCGATGCGCTCTGCTGGAGTTTTATTCCCATCAGAGTTCGTCGAGTGAAAGTGGAGATCTCAAATCATAGAAAACAAATAAGAGGATATATAACGAGTCTAGTCAGGAGGATAAAATACACAAACAAAAAGTACACATATGTAAAATATTTTTTATAGACTCTCATAATATCTTGAATCAAAGAGAAAATAGAGTACTATATAAGTGTACTTTTAAAAATACACTATGGAAAAATATAAACATATCCTCACTCGCCTTGGATTCACTTCGTATGAGTCAAGTGTATATCTCAGTCTTCTGACGAATGGTGCCAAAAATATCTCTGATATCGCCCGGGATACGGGACATCACCGACCACTCGTATACAAAATCATCCGTACTCTCAGGGAGCGAGGATATATCATCACGGTTCCAAGCAAAGAGAAACGTACGCTCTACTATGTAAGTGACCCGAAGCTCCTCCTCATAGCCCTCGAAGATATCGAGCGACAGTCTCGACCACTTATCGAAGAACTCGGACACATCTATCACCTGCGGGGCGATCGCCCGAAACTCTCGATCCGAGAATGAGTCGAGGAGATTCGATCTATACATGGTGATCTCGTTTCTTCACTCCCGAAAGAGGGAGTCTACTATCGATATAGTTCGACGCAGAGAGAATATGCAGATCGAAATCGCTATGTTCCTGAGAACTATTTCGACCTCCAGAAAGAGAAATGACTCTCTCGATATATCATCACGAGTGAAAAAATGAAAGAGCGACGGTCTGGGAATCCTCTCCGTGAGGTTGTAGCTATTCCAGAAGGATTCGATCTTTTCGATGATAATATCACGAAGCTTATATACGCGGATAAGGTAGCGATCATCGACTATGATACCGAGTCTGGGTGGGTGATCGAAAGTCCGAGATTTGCTGAGTATGAAAAGAAGATTTTTACACTACTCTTTAAGCTTCTGAAGAAAAAATCATATTCATAACTTAAGTAGACTGAATTTGTCAAAGAGATGAGAATAGAGTATAGTATTTTTATGTGAATTCATACTCCATCATCAAATGAATTATCTTTGGAAAAACTCAATGAGCTATTTTTTCCAAGCATCAAACTTCTTACAGAGTTGCAAATCGAATTTCGAAACTGAATCACTATCGACCAGCAAGGAAACATACGAGGGATTCCATCTCTTACCAAGAATCATCCTCTCATAGCAGAAAAACAAAAAACAGCAAGAAAAGCCTATGAGGGAAGTAAAGCCCAATATGAAGGAAGTAGAGATGTACAAATAATTAATGGTTCTATCATTTTTACTTTTGATAGTAAGATAGCTCTCCCTCCGATACAAAGAGTCTGAAGTCGAGGAAGTAAGGTCACTCGAGAAAATGGAGGAGTCACCTATTCTATCATCTGAATCGATATCAATAGTGATCGAAGGAAAGATGAAGGCATACTTCCAGAGACAAGCCTTCACCATGAATACCAGCATCACCTCAATGTCACTCTTTGAGATAGTTTCTTATATCACGCAATGTGAAGTCAATATCATTCACTTGAGAGGGGTTCTGAAAAACATATCTGACATCCTCATCCAGCTCGATCTCGATCAGAACTTACAGGATTCGATAGCGATCTCGTTTCTACACTGATGGGAAGATCGGTGAATCTCGTATCTCACCCAGCACAAAAAACTCCTGACTATATTGCCTATGAACATCAGATGGCGTATTTCGATGAACTTTCAGCATCATATGGACAATATAAAGAGAGTGCACTATTCCCGAGTATGCAATTCTATAACAATCTTCCTCACTCTTTCGGAGAATATGGCGATCACTATCAGCTCATCGAAGGAACGAGCCAAGACAAAGAAGAACTCCGTGAACTATTTCGAAACTATCTCATGCCAGTAGTGGCTCTCAAGTATAAGAGAGAAGAGCTAGAGAACGTTATTCGGGCAACCAAATGAATTACTTCAAAAATCATTACAGGCCATGAAATGAAAGAAGAAAAAGAGCTAGAAAGAGTATCAAAAATCATCGCACAAGTCGTACAAATACTTTGAGTCAGTAGAACTGTACATCAAGCACTTTCTCTCATGCAAGGATACTGGAAGAAGGAAATCCTCCCAGGAGGCATATCATGACTTTCAGAAAGTCATCTTCAGATTATGCATACCTGGGCAAAAAATCATCTACATAAGCATCTCTAACTATCCCACTCGAAGTATCTTCTCTACGAGACTGACGATACCGAGAACTTGCATATTCGCGACAGATTTCGCTCGGTCGATATTTTCAGGGATCGAGTCTGTGATGATGAGTCTATCGAGATACTTTGCAAGTTCGATATGAGTATCGTGTGGGAAGACTCCATGGGGAGCAAAGGCTGAGACAGATTTCGCGCCACGATCTCGAAGCATTTTTTCTGCTTCTCGAAGTGTCCCACCAGTCTGGATCAGATCATCGACGATGATGATATTCTTCCCTTCGGGATTTCCTTCTTTGATAGTTATTTCTCTCTTGCCTCATTCCCCTCGTACTTTGATGCAGATAATCCGATCTTTGTGCTCTGGAAAAGCTTCTCCGAATCGCTTCGCAGCACCATCATCAGGAAATGCGATCACGGCATCACTGTCAAGAAGGAGAAGAGAAAGGGCTGTATGAAGTTCGAGATTCGCTTGATTGGGGTCGAATATAAAACGTTCGACCAATGCATGAATATCGAAAGTATGGATCGATGGTTTTTCTTCGAGTCCACCGTAGGGAGTCGTCGAATTCATCGGTGATTTTGCTGGGAGGATGAGACCACTCGGATTTTGTATATAAACTTCTGTCGCTTTTTTGCGCCCTGGAGGAAGATGTGAGAGGATATCCATGAGATATCGACCGACATCGACATCACCCGTATCGACAGAGGAAAAATCAGGAAACTCAGGGATGATCACTTTCAGACTATCAGCATAATAGTCGATGATCGAGCGCATGATCGCATATTCTCGGAAGAGATTTTTCGGATCAGAGAGATCTGCCACATAGACGACATCCCTGTGTTCTATACTCTCTTTTTCATCTTTGATGAAGAGTTTCGGCCACCCATCATCAAACGTATCAATAACTGTATCAGCATCTCTCATATGAGAATCTTGTTCTCTGAGTGATGATGCGAATGCTTCCTTTCCCGGATGGACGATAAGAGTCGAGGAGCGTTCTGCAAGTCCGAGAGATCTGAGATCAAGTCCATCAAGTGGATGAAACCTTACAGTACTCTGTGTCGGAGCGAAGTGTCAGATAAGATCAGCAAAATATCGAGCCGTCGCGACCTCTCATTTCTTCGAGATACGTTCCATAGTCCCGACGGGAAAATATGGACATATCACCCGCACTTTCCGAGCAAAACGATCTCGAAGTGACTGGACGAGAGCATACTGTTCGAAAAATTCATCAGGACGAGAATAGTCTCAGAGGAAAGTCACATCAGCTCACTGAATCAGTTTAGGATCAGCGATAAAGATACTCGGCCATTGACTTCGTGTCTTATCGATCTGGACACTCGAACGAGAAAAAGTAGATGGATTTCTCGATTGGAGTTGGTCAGCAAGATAATCAAAATGTGGATGAGCAATAAGCGTTTTCATAATATGAATATAAATAAAATTAAATATAATGCAATATACTTTCTGTTTTATATTTTTTGAGATTTTTTCGAGAAGCTTGATCTCGGAGAAATGGCTCATCAAGTGAAATAAGACACAAGAGCGATTCGACACTTCATCCGACTTTCTCTATAAGTTGTGCGGCAGCTTCGAGTGTCCCACCTGTCGCAAGAAGATCATCGACGAGAGCAACTTTTTGTCCTGGTTTGATAGCATCTTTTTGTATTTCGATCGAGTTCTCTCCATATTCGAGTGAATAATCTGTCCCGACAGTTGGTCCTGGGAGCTTCCCTTTCTTGCGGATCATCACAAATGGCTTTTCGAGGATCTGTGCTACGAGTGTCCCGAAGATAAACCCTCGTGCATCGAGTCCCGCGATCACATCTGCATCCTGCGCATGACGAGCAAGCTCGTATCCGGCATATCTGAGTGCTTCTGGATGGGCAAGTAGTGGAGATATATCGCGAAAGAGGATGCCTGGCTTCGGAAAATCAGAGTAGCTCAAGATATGATCCTCGAGTCGAATATCGGGGAGATATTCAGTGACTCTACTGTGAAATTTTGTAATACTTTCAGTGATAACAGGAGAAAGCGATGTTCTACGAGTAAGAGGGAGGAGTATTCCTATAAGTTCTGACAGGGTCAAACGATACTCTTCGAGAGAGAAAGTTGCTCGGCTAAAGCGTCCCCGGATTGATGCAGTTTGGCGTGCCCAGAGAGCAACAAGTCGTTCGAGATTATTGATATCATTTGGTTGTGGATCTATAGGAAGAGTATCGATATCAGTAATACGTGATGAAACTGAAAGAAGATTCATCAGTACGTCCTTTGCTTCTTTTTCGATTTCTGCTTGGTCATCTGAAGCAAGAGCTTCTCGGAGTTCATAGACTTCTTCAGAGACTTTGGCGATGACATCATCGGGACTGATATGTGCCTCTAATTCGAGAGAATGGTAGTCATGGATAAGGGTATTCATAAGAAAATTGGTAAGTGATAAAGCAGGACTACTGTATACCATAACCAAATATTATCTTTCTTTTCGTATTTATTTGTACTATTTATATTTTTATATTTTATTTTTTCTCTTTACATAAATAAATACTCTATATAATATATATGTAATAATTTGTTTCATATGGATAAATTTATCACTCTTTTTCAGAGACTCGGGATACCAGAGAAGACAGCAAAGATCTATCTCGACCTCCTCACTTATGGATCTTCATCGATATCAGAGATGAGTCAAAGAACAACTCTTCATCGACCCGAAATCTATCGTGCTCTCCCCTACCTTCAGGAAGAACACCTCGTCGAAGAGATTATCAAGTGAAAAAGAAGCTTCTATAAAGCCCTTTCACCCGATCGTATCGAAGCGCTTATCCGTGAGTTCGAGCAAAAAAATGAACCCATCATAGTTGAACTCAAAAATCAGTATGAACGCCTCGAGAAAAATATTTCTGTCAGCTACCAAGAATGAAGAATTGGTGTCACTCGAGTATTCGATGATATCGTGGAGTCACTCCCGAAATGATCCGTATTCTATCGTATCAGTGCCGAGAATGATGTCGAGAAATCGAACTCCTATCTTCCGAAAGACTATCGAGAAAAGCGAGATAAAAAACAACTCGAACGCATGGTCATAAGCTCGAGTAAAGCAGCTCTCCCGAAGCAAAAACGTCTCGAACGAGATATCCTTATCATTCCAAAACTTTATGATCTCTTCGATCAAGATGTGACGATGACGATCTATGGAGACAAGGTGGCATATATCGACTTCTCGAATGAGTCATCCATCATTATCGAAAATCCGATGATCGCCGATTTCCAGAAAAAACTTTTTATCCTCCTGCACAAACTTATCGAGCAGTGATCATAAATTGAGCAATATATTCCAGATAAACCCTTTTTAACTCTCATTTTACTGGCTTTTCTTGGATCACTTTCTGTAACTGTGATAATTCTGTCTGATCGAGCATAGAAAGCTGGATCAAGAGATTTATAGCATACTTCTTGGTTGCTTGGGTATTTTTATATTGTCGTTTTCCTTCAAATCCTTGGAATCACTTTATATGGAGATCAGCGAGGGGAGTGCGATCGAACAAATCACTGATAGCACCGACACCACTTCCCGTTCTATACTCATCGAATGCTCGACGAATACTCTGATCAGAGATTCCATATCTTGTAGCGACTCAAGACAGAAGATCCAGATTAGCTTTTGATTTTAGTTTGTTGACACGATTTCGAAATGTAGCATCTGCACTGTCACGAGTTCGTAGTGTAAGACTCGAAAGATATGGGATAAGGTAATCATCTGGAGTGTAGTACGCATTTTCTATCTCATTTCCATATACATCTTGATCTGATCCTGGGGGGATAGCTTTCGATCTTCCGAAATCTATAAGATAGATACGTCCATCTTCTCCGAGCATAAGATTGCGGGGATTATCTCAGACATCTCGATGATAGACTCACTGTGCATGCAATTGACGCAAAAACTCCGAAAGCTCAGATTTTAAGAGTGAAAACTCCGAGTCAGTAAATACAGGCGCCGACTTTATATCATGAAAGAGTCTATGGTGTTTTCCGACAGTGTCACTTTCTATGATTCCTGCATTGACGAGCTCAGTATACATTTCTTTTACTGTAGTATCTGCCTGAGTATCATCTTCGAAAGATATGCCCGTCTCTTTTTCATGTCGAGCCACAATACCCAGTCAACGTGGTACATGCTCAAGTTCGACATGGAGTGGCCGAGGTACTTCTATCGAGCTGAGCGCATTTGCCACTGTAGGTATATGTTTTGCTTTTTCAAGCCAATAATGTACTACCGAAGCACACATAAGATTATATATCGTTTTTCCTGGAATATACTCCATGATGATGCATGAGTTCTCTGGTGAGACCCCTTCTTTCTTTTGAATATCGAATTTACCATAGAGTTTTGGAACGCTCACCAATGTGGTTCGGGGAAGACTCGACCTTCCGAGTGCGCGAAGTGCTTCTCTATGAAGATAGAATTCATTATTATGATCGAATCAACGTTTTTTCACAACAATAATATACTTATCTCAAAGTCGTATTTTATAGATTTCTCCCTCAAGTCATCGAGTAAATGGCTTACTTTGTTCTACTTCATCCAGTATACGAGCACAGATATCAGGACTAGCAAATACTTGTTCTTTCTCACGAAATACCCTCCTCATCCCTTCTCTGACTTCCCCTTGTGCTATTTCATGAGGTAAGCATGGTCCTTTCATGAGTGAGGCGAGTTCTTGTGGAAGTGAGATGATTTCTGAGCTTGAAATATGTGGACTTGGCGTATTACTCATGAATAGATAATATAATAATATTCTATATGAAATATTCCAAAATTACAAATATAGTAAACCTTTTTATGAATGTTAACGATCTTTTATAAATTTCGCGGAAAAACTATACCACTACCTCCTGCCTTTCCATCCCCTGCACTCCGAAAGTTTTTTTGAACAATTCGACTCGATCAGGTGAACCCATCGCTTTATTGGGATTATCGGAGAGTTTCACACAGGATACCCATGCATTTTTATCAGCTCTCCAGACCGCATCAGGCTTGATGACGATCGACATAGAGCCAAATGGCCCATAAGTTTCTTTCTCTTTCGGGAGAGTTCACTTCGTATTATTTGAGAGTTCTGTCCCCCACCCATTCGTGAGTGTTCACATAACTCCATGGAATCTATCGGTTACTCATTGGATAATATCATAGGTGAGTCCATCGCTCGGGAGAGCGATCTTGGTCTTCGGATCGATATTCCATTTTCGGAGGAAATCGACATATTCTGGGATAGCATCATGTGGATCCTTGGAGTCGATACGACATCCAGTATGTTTTCTCGCGATATCTTCTGGGCAATTCGCGAAATAAAAACTTGAACCAAACGTATCAGGAAGAAGAATTCCAAGTTCAGGATAGTGAGCCTGCCACTGACGATCTACCTCATACATCCGAGCAATGATACCTTCTGCAGAATCTTCGAATGCTGTCGGGATCATACGAAGTTCATGGGCATTCGTTCCTTTTGGATTATTTTGTCCGAATTCTTTGGCAAGCATGACGTTCGAAGACCCGAGGCATTGTGCTGGAAGTTCATTTTGGAGGATCTCGTAGACCTGCCTATGGATATCCGTACTTGCTGCTCGACGAGTCCCGAATTCTGAGAAGGTGATACGAGGATCACTTTTCACTTTTCCTGTATTTTCATAGAGTCGAGCAAACATCCGAGTCATGACTCCGTTCCACTCAGAGGGGGAGAGTTTTGCTTTTTTCGCATAGTGATAGAGGTAGAGGCTGTTGACGATCTTGAGTCCATAGATCTCCCAGAGCATCGACTCTGCCCATGATCCCTCAAAACTGAGATCATATCATCCTTGTCAGTCTCTCTCGAGATCATACTCTGGAAGTTGGAAGTCTCGAAGGAATACAAGCGTCTCTTCTTTAAGAAGGTTACGATTTCCGACCTGCATCCCTCGTAGATATGAGAGATCTGCTTGTGTGACTCAGCTGATAGATCGAGTAGCATCGAGTTGATCTCGGAGTGCCCCCTCAGGGATGATATCAGCAATTTTTATATCTGCATTTCGTACTTTCATCTTCCATCGCACCTTCATATCTTGATACTCAGGATGAGCAAGGATGAAATCAAGCATCAGAAATTTATAGACATCAGTATTAAGAAGTGAATCCACCTCTGCTTCATCACGAGCAGCAGCAAAGGAATTCCCGAGAGTGTATGGAAGTGAAGAGCGCATAACAATATATAGTAAAGATTAGATAATTTTGACTCATATTTCAGAGAGTTCTCTGAGCTTATCTTCCCCACTTGGAAGATTTGGAACATTGACAGCAGCTATACCAGAACGGAGAACCTCGATCTGAAATCAGAGCTCTTTCCCACTTTTCGCTGTCTGAAATACACAGAAGTCAGTAGCAAGTCCTACGATTTTGAGAAGTTTTACCTGCGATTCTCGGAGTATCTGTTCGAGGGTGCGTGCGTCAGGAGCGACATTCCATCATTGCTCTGCATTCCCTGTAAGCTTATCTACCCCATCGAAACCCGAGTACCCATCATCACTATTTTTATATCATTTGTAGATATGATGATCGATCATACGTGGATCGATCCCTTCTATATACTCTGACTCTTCGCTTCATCAGACTCCATGTACTGGCCATGGACCTCATTGTTTTTGGAAGTGGACAGTATCCTTCGGGTGCCAGTCACGAGTCGCAACGATCAGTCATGAAGCCATACGAGTAAGATGAATCTGATTTTGAATCGAAGGTGCGAGTGCTTCTGCCCCAGCAACTGGAAGTCCTCCAGTCTTTCCGAAAGCCTTGTGATAGTCGACGATGATCATTGCTTCTTTTTCCATATATATAAAAAGTGAGTAATTAAAGTGTATATTTAACACTTATTAAAGAGAAAATATTTAAGCCATCTCATGGCCTTTCTTATTAAGTGTTGTTTATACACTTGTAAATATATAGAGAAAACATAATCCGTCAAAAGATTTTAAAAAATAGGTTCACTTTCGTGAACCTATTGCTTACTCTTTACTAATCATTATGCGTGTTGTATCGGGCTTCAAGATGATGCTTTTGTCCGAGACGATGCATCGCCGTATACTTCAGAAGCTCATATTCGAGTTCGATAAGTCGTTTCGGATCGACTGCTGCTCCATTTTCTTCTCGATAACTTTTCATCATTTCTTCTGCTTCTTTTTTCTGAGACTCGATATAGTCTAAGTCACTCAGATCATCACCATTTTGAACGATATCAGCTACTATCACGCAAGATTCTGGAGATATATTGATCACCCCTCCCCCACTGACATATTCACCATGCACTTCAGTCCCGGATGCATCGATATAGTCGATCGACATGATCCCTGGTCGTATCGCACCGAGAAGTGGTTCGTGTCCAGGAAGTACTGTGATCTCTCCCATCTCTGTCATGAGAGAAATACGAGAGAAACTCTCGACATTCAGGATATTTCAAGATGCGGAAGTAATTTGAAGTTTCATAGATCGAATTTAGAGAACAGAACGTATCTTATACTTTATAAATGAGAAAGCTAATACCAAAATACTATTTTGCAGATTCCTTATCGAATGCCGACTTCACATCATCGATCGATCCCTTATACATGAAGAATCTTTCTGGGATATGGTCAACTTCTCCTTCGATAATCTGCTTAAACCCACGAACGGTATCTTCGAGTTTGGCATAAACACCAGGAGTACCAGTGAATTGCTCTGCCACGAAGAATGGCTGAGAGAAGAATCTCTGGATCTTACGAGCACGAGCAACAGTAAGCTTATCATCTTCTGAGAGCTCATCCATACCGAGGATGGCGATGATATCTTGGAGTTCCTTATATCTCTGGAGGATCTTCTGACAGCTTCGAGCAACCGTATAGTGCTCCTCTCCGACGATCTTCGGAGTGAGGACCGTAGAAGTCGAGTCAAGTGGATCCACGGCAGGATATATACCAAGCTCAGCGATCTGACGAGAGAGAGTCACCGTCGAATCAAGATGGGCAAAAGTATTCGCTGGAGCTGGATCTGTGAGATCATCTGCTGGAACGTATACCGCTTGTACGGCAGTGATAGATCCATTTTTGGTCGAAGCGATACGCTCTTGGAGAGCACCCATATCGGTAGCGAGAGTCGGCTGATATCCTACAGCTGAAGGGATACGCCCGAGGAGGGCAGAGATCTCAGAACCTGCCTGAGTAAATCGGAATATATTGTCCACAAAAAGAAGAACATCTCGCTTTTCGACATCACGGAAGTACTCTGCCATCGTGAGACCTGTGAGGGCAACACGAGCACGAGGACCTGGAGCTTCATTCATCTGTCCGAATACCATGGCAGTCTTATCTATGACTCCACTATCTTTCATCTCATGGTAGAGATCATTCCCTTCACGAGTACGCTCACCGACTCATGCGACGACCGAGTATCCTCCGTGTTCGCTCGCGATATTATGGATGAGCTCTTGCATGATCACAGTCTTTCCTACACCCGCTCCTCCGAAGAGACCTACTTTTCCTCATTTCAGCATCGGACAGATAAGATCCACGACCTTGATCCCCGTCTCAAAGAGTTCCGTCTTCGTAGAGAGCTCTTCGAACTTTGGTGATGGGCGGTGGATCGGGAGTTTCAAATCAGTTTTTGGTGCAGCTTTTTCATCGATCGGATCACCGAGGACATTGAACATACGACCGAGTACTCCTTCCCCGACAGGGATAGAGATCGGAGCTTCTGTTGCTATGACCGAAAGTCCACGCTTGACTCCATCGACTGGATTCATGGCGATCGTACGGACGACTCCATCTCCGAGTTGCTGCTGGACTTCGAGGACGAGCTTGTGTGGAGCATCCTGAACTTCGAGCGCTTCATAGATACCAGGGATATATCCGTCTGAGAATTCGACATCGATGACTACTCCGATGATTTTGGTGATGATTCCTGTATGAGCCATAAAAAAATATTTATAAATGTAGGAGCTTCAGAGAGAAACAGTATATGCTTAGCTCTAAATAACGGGCAGATTATATGAAAAATCATTCGGAATGCAAACAGAAATTGAAATAATTTGCCAAAATACACAAAAAAAATCTCCCCGTGAGGAGAGATTTTTTTTAAGTTTTTAGTAGAATGCTTCTACGATATCAGAAGCAGCTTTTCCACGACTTACACTTGGAGTTTTGAGTGCTATTGTATCAGCATTAGCCGTACCCTTGATCGCAGCGATAAGCTTATCGATCTCACCTTGAGTGACGATATCATCAGGTCGGAAGTTTGTATTTCGGACATTGACCCAGCCTTGTGCGACACCGAAGTTTACATAAGCATAGAGGCTATGCGTACTTGGAAGATCAGCAAATCTCTTCTTCACTGTAGTGGTCACATCCGACTGTAGTGCATGCGTTATCATATCGATAATCTCATCATATCGAGCATATCACTCTCGACGATATTGTTCTATGATCTGATCCTCACTCCATATTACCGAGTCACTATAGAGCTGCTCGAAGTAGGATGTGTATTGTATGATATATGTATCTATAGCTCTGAGGGACTCTGTCGTATATACTACCTTATACATATGAGATCGCGTTTATAGTATCTCATGATCGCATCTTCGTACGGAGAATATCAGCTTGTTCATCTACGAATTTATGCCCTCTGATTTTTGCTTCCTCAGAAGTATATGTCTTTTTTGTTGTCATAGTTTCATCGATATGAATATGCCTACATTATATCTCTTCCTACGTAGAGTCAACTTTTTGTTCTCCATGTGGAGTCGAGAACTATGAGTTACTGTTGGGTCTGTATGAATCTCCATCCATTTGCGACACTCTCACTGATAGGAGTATGCGCTGACCACGCGAGTCTCGTATGGGCCAGTGTCGGATCACAGTAGAACATCCCGATATCTCCTGCTCTTCTCGGGCATATACCATACGGGATATGCTTTCCAGAAGCCTCTTCGACGTATCGTATCATCTCGAGGACGCTCGTCCCCTTCCCTGTCCCGATATTGATCGCCTCATAGCCCATCTCGATCTTCTCATAAGCGAGAAGATGAGCATCGACGAGATCACAGACATCGATATAGTCTCTCACTCCTGTACCATCTGGTGTCTCATAGTCATCACCATACACATGCACCTGCTTGCGCTTTCCGACAGCGACATCGAGGATATACGGAAGGAGATTATTCGGGATACCTCGTGGGACTTCTCCGATATGCCCAGAAGGGTGAGCACCGATAGGATTGAAGTAGCGAAGTGCCATCACCGACCAGTCTTTCTGTGTCGCGAGATCCCGCAGGAGATACTCGATCACGAGCTTCGTCGTCCCATACGGATTGGTCGCGGCGAGAGACTGACCCTCTCGATACTCTGGAGCATGGATGGGATCATAGACCGTCGCTGATGAGGAGAATATGATCTTCCTCACTCCGTAGTCTTCCATGACTGCGAAGAGTGTCATACTGCCTCCTACATTGTTCTCGTGATAGAGGAGTGGCTCATCACAGCTCTCTCCTACTGCCTTCAGTCCTGCGAAGTGGACGACTGCATCGAACTGATATCGCTCGAATATCGATATGAGGAATTCTCTATCCCGTATATCCCCCTCGAAGAAGTCTGGAGTATATCCGAGGATCTGCTCGATCCCGAGGAGAGTATCTGTCGAAGAGTTCGAGAGATTGTCGATGATGACGGTCCGATATCCTGCCTGTTCGAAGGCGACGATCGCATGCGATCCGATATAGCCAGTACCACCGGTGATAAGAAGAGTTTTTTGCATAGTGATAAGTTATTTTTTATACGTTTGGATGAATGCATAGATATCCGAAAGTGAGAACTCATACTCCTCATGGAGTACTGGAACGAGATCGGTCTCTATCTGACGCTCGAGCATATCATAAGCAGTATCAGAAGTATAGGCATAGCCGACTTCAGCAAGCTTCTCTTCTACGAGAGACTGGAACACCCTATCATCGAAGTCGAATGCTCCGAACTCTCGCACATACCAAATATCGAAAAAATCTCGTATCGCTGGTATCTGCCTCGTGAGAGCTGCTCGTATCTTCTCAGCAAGTGCCTCACGGATATCGATACAAGCGATCGTATGCAGTCAGAATATGTCTTCTTCGAGGATCTTATCACGATAGAGTGAACGTATCTGTCCTAGGACTGGAGGAAGCTCGAGCTCACCCTTCAGGGATATATCGATCTTGATCGTCTGGACAGAGGCATCGATCACGGATATATACTCATACGTCAGGAGTGCGAGCCTATGCTCATCGTACTTCGTGCGTCCATCTTGAGGCGTGAGTCAGAGCCTCCCGAGTTCGCTCGTGATATCTTCTTCATATTTTTTGAGTATTTTCTGTCTCGTATCACGTCATACGGATTTTGATATGACAAAGTCGAGATCTTCTGAGAGTCGAAAATAGGGGAAATATACCTTATTCAGGCAAGTCCCTCACTTGAACACGAGTTCAGGAAAGGCGAGAGAAAATCGTATAAGTATGAGAGTAAGGAGGAAATCTTTTTCCATCTTATGATCATCGAAACCCATCGTATTTGCCCATGACAAAATATCTCTATACTTTCCGAGAGAAATATTGGCATATTTTCCGAGAGAAAAATCTTGAATTCTGTCTATATACATAAAAATGAATTGATACGATGTACGACCTTATTTATCGGATAGACACTGAGATATTGTCTGAGTTTTTTTTCATCGAGTTTCGGTATTATCGAAGAGAAAAAACTCGTATCATACCCGATATAGTCTCGAACATATTCGATAAATAATCTCTCCTTATCCATATATACGAGAGAATGCCCTTCTATCTTTTGTGACATAGCACCATAGAGAAACTCTTTTTTCACTTTCTTAAAACGAAACTTCATCCCGAGTATCTCGCTCTCTCGTGAATATTTCAGATTATAGAGAGTAAACACATTGGACATCTGAGTAGTGAATCACTCCTTATTATATCTATCGAACCCTCCGAAGAGGTATTCATTTTGTCACATATAAGAGGCTCAGAGAATATAGGGATTCTTAAAGCTCTTTATCAGCAAATTATAATAAGTCTCTCCTTTTTTTATCACTGCGATATATCCATACTGGATCAACGTATCAATACCGTAGGTCTTCCCTGATACTTGGAGTATCTTTTTGAGATATCCTTGAGACAGTATGAGCATATCGGTAGCGATGATTTTCTCCTTGATAGTGAGTTCTGACATATTCTATTTTTAGTAAACCTATGAAATTATAGGAATTCTGAAAATAAAATCAAATCATTTCATCGTTACCCAATAGTAGAGATATCCTCTCTATTAGAATATAATATTATTACTGATATCTCATCCTCCTAGTCTCCTCATATGCGACGACTGCTGTGACGACCAAGAGAAAGGTGATGATATCGAGCGAGAAAAAATACGATACAAGCAGCAGAGATATACTGATGAGTGCGAGACGCACAGGAGTGAATACAGGTGCCTCTGCCTCCTTCTGGATATACCGACAAAGAGAGAGAAATACTGGCAAAAGTGCGACCGTGAGCCAACTCAAAATATGAAGTGGGATATTCCCCGAATCAAATACGAAGAAGAGCATACTGATACTGATGACGTACCAGGCAAAGAGAGAGAAAAACAGAGAGATCATATACCTATCAATATATACAGAAACTCCATAAGTCAAGCTACTTCACACGCGCAAAGCTCGCATAGTGATCATCCGTGAAGTAGAGCTCTCATCTCTTCCCTTCTATGATCCGTCGTGCACCTCGATCTTCACTTCATGGAGTCTCGACCGTCCACTCTTGGTAGTAGGCACGATCTTTTTGGATCGGAAGGAGACGCTCTCGATTCATGAAGGTAGCGCCATCTTGGCGATATTTCGGGCGATCGAGTTCTATGCGTTTCAGAGTAGCTTGGACATCTCCATCTGCGAGGATCTTCGATACCTTCTGAGAAACCGTCTGAGAGACTCCAGTCGATGTCGATCCGCTTGATGAAATAACTGATGGTGTACTTTGGGTGATCGAAGTAGGCGCATCTCCCTCATAGAAAAAGAGAAAACTTACCCATACCAGTATTATGACGATCCAATAAAGTTTTTTCATAGTGAGATACTATTAGCGTTTCATCCCTTCATCCATAGCGACATTTGAGAGTCGATCTGCTTCAGTATTATCTTCACGATATACATGAGTATATACGATCTTCCCTCACCAAGGCTGCAGCACATCTCCTATACTTCCAGCAAGTTTTTTGAGCTCTGGATTCTTGATCTTATATCTTCCAGCAAGTTGCTCGATGACAAGTTTCGAATCCGCACGAAGCTCTATCTCCGTCGCACCGAGTTCGATGGATCGAGTGATACCGAGGAGAGCCGCAGTATACTCAGCGATATTATTGGTCGCATGTCCGATATATTTATGGCGTTTCTCGAGAGACTTCCCCGCTGCATCGGTGATGAATATCCCACAACCAGAAGGTCCGGGATTTCATCGAGATCCACCATCCGTAAATACTATGATTTTCACACAAAAGAATATAAGCAATAAGAGAGAGACGAAAAGATATTTCCTTCTCGTTTCTCTCCTATATCTTATTCGATTAGGCTATTTCTTCCAGTCGGAGGAACTGCGCAGTGAGATAGTATACGAAGGAGAGGCTTTCTTTTTTGATATCCTTCCACTCGACTCCATCAGGCACAGAGAGGACAGCGATAGATCATTTTTTGAGTGATGGAACTCCATCACCAGTAAGCATACGAGCAAAATTCGTGAGATCATCATTGTGTCAGACGATCACGAGGATGGTAGCATCTTTTTTCGTCTTCTGGAGAACACTGAGATGGATAGCATCACTATCTCGCTTCCCTGCTGATCCGAGATTATAGAGCTCTTTGATATACTCGACTCGCAGATCACTATACTGCTCACAGAGTATTGCAGCGGTCTCAGCCGTACGTCTCGATGGACTTGATACGAGCTTATCTGGCTTGACTCATATAAGCCGCAGGTATTTTGCTACGATACGGAAGGAGTTGATCCCATTCGGGGTGAGAGGACGATCGAAATCCATACCATGAAAATCCGAAAGCTCTACAGGTTTGGCATGTCGTATGAGGATGATCTGCTTTTTCTTTGTATTATGAAACATACTTTTATTATATCTAAAAATACTCCCATACAAGTGGGAGTATTTTTTTCTGCCTACATTTATCATTTATCATTTATAATTCATCATTTTTATGCATCTTTCATACTTTCTACACCTGAGACGATCTCAGATACTTCTTTGGTGATGGCAGCTTGACGAGTCTTATTGTAGACGAGCGTGAGTCCTGAAGCCTTTTTATTGGCTGAGTCTTTTGCATTTTTCATCGCGACCATACGCGCAGCATGCTCAGATGCTTTTGCTTCAAGGAGAGTCTCATGGACGATACCATCGAGGATAAGTGGGATCACCATATTGATGATCGTCTCCGTATCTGGCTCGATGACATATGATCCATCATAGGTTTCTTCACTGTATTTTCCTCCTGCAGACCGTTCGAGAAATTCGAAGATATCATCACGATTTACTGGAAACAGAGTCTTGACCGTCGGAAGCTGAGATATCGCTGAGACATAATGATTGTACATGATCGATACTTTCGAATATGCTTCACTCTTCCAGAGATCGACGATCGCACGCACCATACGTCGAGATTCAGCTGGTGTGAGTGGATCTTTCATCTCATCAGAAAAGTCAGCGATAAGAGTCTGTCCCGTACGGAGAATGAAGTCTCGAGCTCTCTTTCCTATAGTGATATAGTGATATTCTGTCGTGAATGGTGCATCACTATCATCTCGGATATATTCAGTAGTTTTTTTGAAAATATTCGTATTATATCCACCACAAAGCCCCTTCTGAGAAGCGATGATGACGATAAGTTCTTTTTTGACCGAAGGGATACGAGAATATATTCCGAGAATATCATCATTTTTTGCTACTTTTCCGAGTATAGAAAGTGCTGCAAGAGCAAAAGGACGAAGTCCTACGACTGCTTCTTGAGCTTTTTTCATTTTGACAGTCGATATGAGTTCCATCGCTTTCGTGATTTTTCCAGTATTCTTTACGGATTTGATACGAGCTTTGATTTCTTTTCAGGATGGCATAAGAGGAGATTTTAGTTTTTAGATAGTAGATTCAGAAAGGTTCTATTTCTAGAATCTGTAATCTGAATCTATTATTACTTGTGTTCAAACATTTTTACAAAATCAGTGAGATACTCAGAAAGTGCTGCTTTGGTCTCATCAGAGAAGTCTTTCGAGTCACGGATAGATGCGAGGATTTTCCCTTCTCGCTCAAGTCCGATGAAGAGATCATGTTCGAATTTATGAAGATCTTTCACATTTACCTTATCGAGATATCCTGCATTTCCTGCAAATATCATCGCTACCTGCTTCTCGAATGCTACTGGAGAGTAGATATCTTGTTTCAAGATTTCGACCATACGTTTTCCGCGCTCGAGTTGCTTCTTCGTATCTGGATCGAGATCAGAGGCAAACTGAGAAAATGCTTCAAGTTCTCGATATTGGGCGAGAGAAAGTTTCAGAGTACCCGCATTCTTCTTCATCGCTTTCGTCTGAGCAGACCCTCATACACGTGAGACAGAGAGTCCCACATTGATCGCTGGCTTGACTCATGCATTGAAAAGTCCTGATTCGAGAAATATCTGACCATCGGTGATCGAGATCACATTCGTCGGAACGTATGCTGATACATCACCACCTTGTGTTTCGATGATCGGGAGAGCCGTCATAGATCCAGCTCCGAGCTCATCATTGAGTTTTGCGGCACGCTCGAGAAGACGAGAGTGGAGGTAGAATACATCACCTGGATACGCTTCACGACCTGGTGGACGACGAAGGAGGAGTGACATTTCACGGTAAGCATTCGCATGCTTAGAGAGATCATCATAGATGATCAGCGCATGTTCACCCTTGAACATGAAGTACTCACCCATAGCAGCTCCAGCATAAGGAGCGAGCCACTGCATCGCAGCAGGAGTAGAGGCGCCAGCAGAGACGATGATCGTATAATCCATCGCACCCGCTCTTCGAAGCTCTTCTGAGATGGCGACGACTTTTGAATCTTTTTGACCGATAGCGACGTAGATACATTTCACTCCATTTCCTTTTTGGTTAAGGATCGTATCTATCGCGATCTGAGTCTTTCCTGTCTGACGATCTCCGATGATAAGCTCACGTTGTCCACGTCCGATCGGTACGAGGGCATCGATCGCCTTGATACCAGTCGAAAGTGGCTCATGGACTGATTTACGACTCATCACACCTGTCGCGACATTTTCTGCTGGACGATACTCTGTGGTTTTGATCTCTCCATGACCATCGATCGGATTTCCGAGAGGATCTACGACACGACCGAGAAGTGCTTCACCGACAGGGATCTCGAGGATCTTGCCTGTCGCTTTCGCGATCATACCTTCTCGTACCGTAGAAAATCCTGAGAGGATCACGATACCGACATAGTGTTCTTCGAGGTTCATAGCAACACCACGAGCTCCAGAATCAAATTCGACGACTTCATTGTAGGCAACATTTCGAAGTCATACGACTTTAGCGATACCATCACCAAGATAGACGACTGTACCAGCATTGACACGGTCAGGAGAGAGTTCGATAGAGTCGATTTTTGTTTCGAGTTCCTTTATAAGATTGGAGGTGAGATCGACAGCAGAGTGGGACATAAGCAGAGGAGTGAAAATGTAAAAAAGTTGATATTCTGTAAGGGATCTTCTTCGTGAAGGGATATACTATTTTATGAGTGTTTCGAATTTTTGGAAAGTGAGATCGATCATATCATCTCCGACGAATACCCGTATTCATCATTTGAGTTCTGGATTTTCGCGGAGTATCGGAGCAGCACCAGTGTACTCAGGAAAAAGTTTCTTCATGCACGAAAGTGCATATTTTTCGACACTGTCCTTGTGCATACCACCGACATATTCTACGGTAGCAGAAATGGCTGGAGGATGTTTTGGATCGATAAGTACCGCACGTTTTCCGATCTGCTTGAGAGAAGTCCGATACGACTTCACGATCGAGAGCATATTTTCGAGTGATTCCCGCGAGTAAGATGTAAGGTCAAGTGGAGTCATAAGCGTATGAAAATGGAGGAAGGATATTTCCGTATTCTCCCAATATTTGGGAGATTATTTTTTAAAATTCTACTTCAGGAGCATTCTTTTTGAGAAATTCGACATTGGCATCATTTTTATCGAAAAGTTTCGCATTGAGCTTCAGGGCAACATCGAGAACTTTGTTTTTGAGTTCTTCGACCATAGCTTTTCGCTCAAAATCGACATCAGCAAATCCCTTAGATCGAGCAGCATCTGCATCGCGAGCAGCAGTTTCCTTGATCTCTGAAGCTTCTTTACGAGCATTCTCGATGATCTCACTTGCCACGAGCTTTGCATCGATTTTTGATTGATCAAAAAGTTTTTCCGCATCAGATTTTGCCGTATCGAGGATCGCGTCACTTTCGGCAAGTTTTGATTCAAGCTCTTTTCTCTTATGAGCCTCTTCATCGAGGAACTTCATATAGGGCTTGAAGAAAAATGAACGCAAGACGAGCGCAACGATCAAAAAGTTGATGCCTTGGATGATAAATGATGAGAGATCGAAGAGAGTATCCATAAAAGTTTGATAGGAGAATAGTTTGATGAGGAAAGCGAGATTGTCAGAAAAGAGATGGGAGGATCAGAGAAACTCCTATCCCTCTATCTGACTCTCTGACTATTACTTGATAAGAAAAAGTGCAGCAAATGCAAGAAGTCCTGGAACTTCACAGAGAGCGATTGCCGTAAGCATCTTTGCATTGATATCAGAAGAAGCACTAGGATTGCGACCGATAGCCTGCATAGCACCCATACCGATAAGTCCGATACCGACTCCAGAACCGATAACACCGATAAGTGCGAAAGCTGTGTACATAATAGAAAAAGGTAAAAAATAATAAATGATTTCACGTGGATAGTACGGAGAGGATGTATCCGATTGATCCGAGAGAAACCAGAGAAGAAGGTGAACCCTCTTCCCTGACTTCTAATGGTGTTTTTCAGGAAGGGACTCTCGAATATAGAGAGAAGAAAGGGTCATGAAGATATATGCCTGGAGGAATGCGACGAGAAGTTCGAAGAACCAAAATGGAAGAGAGAGCAAGCGAAATGCACCACCCGTATATTCAGGAAGTATTTGTTCTCCGACATAGACGACGACACCGATAAGGATAGCCCCGACGAAAATATTGAGGAAAAGACGCATCGAGAGTGAACCAATACGGATGAACTCTCCGGCGAAATGAAGCCATCCGACGAAGACTCATACGATTTTCTCAGCTGTGGTATCTCCATGATAATTAAAGAGATAATGCCCCAGATGATGCATCGGTCCTTTGAGATAGAATGCCGTAAGCTGTGCGACGAGAATCACAGTAAGAGAGAATACAAGGGTCGTAGAAAGGTCAGAATAGATCGGACGAAGGTAGGCTCCGAGCCACTCATCCTTAGAGATAAGTACAAGCCAATCAAAGATGAGACCTGTAAGATTTCCGAGGAATATCACGACGATGAGTCCCCCGAGAAGCCACATATAATTTTTTGCGATTTTTGAGTCCCCTATAAGTGAAGTCGCATAAGCAAGGATCCGAGCAGTGATATCGATACCAAATGCACGGAGTTTCGGAAATTTCTTTGTATGTATCGCGAGAGACATGAATCCTACTAGGATAAAAAGCATTCCCATGAATATCCAAGTAGAGAAAATGGTATTCGTAATATGGAGTCCTCCGACAGTCCACCCCTCGATGATAGCGCCTTTTGGTGCAGGGATATGAGGCCCCTCATGTGCATCAGCATGAGTCGCGTCAGCGTACATATCTGTAGATCGGGCTTTCTCTGTATGGAGTGCTTCTGAAGATGACTCTTCATGAACTTGAGTTGCCATAGCAGATTGCTCTACAGGAAGAAAGACGAGGAAGGCTGAGAGGAAGAGGAGTATGTATCGAAAAAGTGTTTTCATATGACTTGTTTATTTCTTGGGTCTGGGGAGCTATATGAGGTATATCCTCATATTTTCGAAAAGGAAAAAATCAGACGGAGTATATAAATATGAACTCATTTTGCAAGTTCTTTTGAGAAAAAAAGAAAAATCCTCCGTTGAGAGGATTGCGCCATATTCGTGATCTCAGTTTCTGTGAATCAAAGGAAAGGATTTTTTAAAAAATTTTTTTATCTTTATTCAAAGATGGAAATTCAAAAAAAACAAATTTTACCTTGTTCTTTATTGTTTACTGTATATTTTCTATCTTCCCTCTATCTCCTCTGAATTACTCCCCCATCACCACACATCCCGTCTTTTCTCCTGAGAGATCTGTCTCTTTGAGACGATATTTCGAAGTCGGAGGCTCAGATATCCCCATATGTGTAGAGAGCTCATGGGCTGACTCACCATATGTGACGATCAGACGAGGTTCGATCTTCTCGATCAGAGGGATACTCGACTTTCCTGCAGGCATGATCAGGATATCGAGATCTCCAAGAAAATCGAGACTTGCTGTCGATAGATCGACGAGTGCGGAAGGGATATATCCGACATGATGTCATTCTATAGTAACCTGAAATATGAGTGACTCATTTTCTTCATGTACATATGCGAGGAATCCTCACTTTTCATATTCTCCTGCCATTTCGAGCATAAGACCATCGATGTCTACACTCTCAGGTGAGAATTGTATTGTTTTTTTATCGGATTCGATAGAGAGAGTATTGTTGCGATAGAGAAAGTCCATAGAGAGTTATTAATGATGGAACGAGGATATAGAAAAATCTCAGAAAATCAAATATTCTCAAATATTGAGGAAATGAAAAATCTCAAAAATAGGGAGTATGAGAAAAAAATCGAAATTTCTCAGGTTTTTCTACATAAAATGTATATTCTTCTCGAGAAATCCGACGACATCGGGCTTGATGAAAATCCCCTTCAGTTCTTCAGGAGTGAACCATTTGTATCACACAAATCTCTCAGCTCGACGTGGTCGAGGATCTGATTTTCCGGTATATTTTACGAGGAAGAGGGAGACTTCTTTGTGGATGATGGGGGCACCTTCGAGATATCCAGCGATAAATGAATAGGCAATCTTGTTCATGAATTTTACGACTTCGAGATCTTTCTCGTGAAGTCACGTCTCTTCGGATATTTCACGAAGAGCCGTCTGCATTGCAGTCTCATCTTTCTCGATATGTCACTTCGGAAGGACATATTCGAGTTCATTTTTCGCATTTTTCCAAGCCAACATAAGGACTTGGATTTGCGTTCAGATTTTTCTATACACCATACCGCCAGCACTCTTTTCGTGGAGTTCTGCCATGGGTATTTTTTAGGAATAAGGAACCGACTAAAGACAGTATATCAGAAATGTGAAAAAATGCAATAGATGAATAAATCATCTCCCAAAATCTCTAATATCACCCATATAAAAGATTGCATTCTCTCGCTTTTTCTATAATCTAATGACAATTCTCGTAGAGCTTTGGAAAGTCGACTTTACTTTCCCGCTTACGCACCTATCTTCTAAATTTTTCTCTTACTATGCGCTTTCGTATCGATACTACATTATTTCGTAAAGCTATAGAGACGGCATCTCATGCGACAGGGACGAATAATCTCACTCCAATCCTCGAAAATATCCTCATCGATGCTGGATACAAAAGACTCGTCCTCACGGGAAATAATCTCGAAATGGCGATAGAGTATATCATCGAAGATGCTGTCGATGTAGAAGTTGAGGGTCGATTTACGATTTCTTCGAAATTCCTCACTTCTTATATTGCACTTGTCCAAGATAAAGAGATCACGGTCGAACTCGAAAAATGAGGAAGTCTGAAATTCACTACAGAATCCAGTGATACCAAATTCAAATGAGCGAGTGCAGAAAAGTTCCCCGTAATACCCAATCTCGTTCCCAATAATCCTCTCAAAATCCAATCCAAAGATCTCAAAAGTGCGATAGAAAAAACGCTTTTTTCTACTGCTGATGGTGCAGTAAGGCCAGTGCTTGCGGGGATATACCTTAAGGCAGCTGAAGACAAACTCATATTTGCATCGACCGATAGCTTCCGTCTTTCTGAATTCGCGATCAAAGTCAAAGCAGAAGGAACTCATCCGAGTGTCATCATACCGAAGAAGACTGCGGCAGAACTTGCTCGACTTGTCTCTGATGATGAAGAAAAAATGCCGATAGATCTCTACTTTCATGAAAATCAGCTCCTCGCCACCCGTGGTAATGTGAGACTCTCTTCTCGTCTCCTCTCAGGAAAATTCCCTGATTATGAGGGATTTTTTCCTACGACCTATGCGACCAAAACAGTCACACTCAGATCAGATCTCGTCACAAGTCTCCGTCAAGGCAATCTCGTTGCTCGTGAGAATAACTACAATACTCGTATACGTTCGAAGCATGATGGAAATGTAGAAATCTCTACTGGTGATACTGAAATAGGTGCTTCCCTCATCTCGATCAAATGAACCGTCGAATGACAAGAGGATATCATCGGTGTGAATGCTCAGTATCTTCTTGAAGTCGTAAATATCATGAAAGAGGATTATATATCTTTTGAATATAAATCTCCTCTCTCTCCGATCATCATCACTGGATTCCCCAAAGATGATGAAAAATACTCATACAGACACCTGATCATGCCACTCAAGATTTAATCCACTCTTTCAAAAAATTTATTTTTATACTCTCCTCATTCTAGGAAATCCCTATATCTTTCTTTCTCCCTACCAATGCTGAATCAACTTCAAAATCTGGAATCTCGTGTATTTGCTACTCTTCCGAATATCCATACAGAAGAAGCTCTTATAGAATACAAAAATACCATCCTCGGAAAAACGGGCGAACTTACCGTCATACTCAAATGACTCAAGGATATTTCTCCGGAAGAGCGAGGAGTCGTCGGAAAATATGCCAATGAACTCCGTGATAGCATAGGAAATGCCCTCGATACTCAACGAGATGCCATAAAACGTGCAATTATCAAATCACGACTGTCCGAAGAATGGGCAGATACTACTATTCCTTTCATCCAAAATAATGGAAGTATCCACCCAATATCGGCTGTACGAAGAGAAGTCGAAGACACCTTTGTACGAATGGGATTCGATGTGTATGAATCTATGGAGATGACGACAGAATATCTGAATTTCGATGCGGTGAATGTCCCAAAAAATCATCCAGCTCGCGATATGCAAGATACTTTTTGGCTGGAATGAGAAGCTAATGTCCTTGCAACACAGACTTCCTGTATGCAGAATCTCATACTCAGATCCAAGAATATCCCTATACGAGCGATCATCCCTGGAAGAGTCTTTCGAAATGAAGATGTCGATGCAACTCATGATAATACATTCTATCAAGTCGAAGGTATTGTCGTCGATAAAAATATCGGTATTGGACACTTGAAATTTACTATCACGACGATGCTCTCTGATATATTTGGAAAAGAGGTGAATATTCGTATGCGCCCGGGATACTTCCCTTTTGTCGAACCTGGAGTAGAAGTAGATTTTTCTTGTCCATTTTGCGATGGGACTGGATGCAAAATATGTAAGAGCTCTGGCTGGATCGAATTTATGGGTGCAGGACTCATCCATCCAAATGTCATACGAGAAGGTTGACTTGATCCTGAAGTATATTCTGGATTTGCCTTCGGTTTTGGACTCAATAGACTCGTCATGATCAAATACGGAATTCCAGACCTTCGATATTTCCAAAATCCAGATATACGATTTTTACGACAATTCTAATATAGTGCCAATTCTTCTTTAATATTTGCTCATTTTATGATTATCTGCTATAATATATAGTAGATAATTTTTTATGTACAGTTTTCGACCCATTCAATTGCCGTATGATTTATAGAAAAAAATACATCGACCTTTTCCATAAGTTGATCCAAGATCGTCTTACTCAATATTATGCTATTGTTTGACCTTATGGTATAGGAAAATCGACTTTTCTTCGTGAATGTGAGCAATTCGACGTTTTTTGAGATGCAGATAACTACCAACACATTGATCTCCAAAATGGTGAGCCTCTCTCAAGTATATCCATACAATATGGTGTAAAATATGTTATTATAGATTCACCAGAATCTCTCAATATTGTAGATATTCGATCATTTATAGAATCATTATTGTCTGATAAAGTTATAATATTCACTTCGGAACAAGAAATCTATGATGATGATGTCACAATGTTTCAGTTTCCGACGATCGGACTGAGAGAATATCTCGAACATGAAACAGGAAGTGTGAATGTTGCAGATATTTTTTCATGAAACCTTGATATAAGTAAACTCAATAAACTTCGTGATATCTATATAAAAAATGGTTGATATCCAGAGCATCTTTTGCATGGTACTTCCATAAAAGTAGATTTCTTACGAAAAAGAGTACTTTTAGTACAAGAATTGTTCGAAAAAGAGTATAGTATATTCGATATCTATATCCGCACTATAGCGATGAATATAGGAAATCTCTTTAAGGCGGATCAGATAGCAAAACTCCTCAATATCTCTCGACGAAAGGTCAATAAGTATACTGAGCTTCTCATCAAGCATGATATCGTGAAGGCTATCGGTCCATGGGTACAAGATACGAACACAGAAACTTCACGACATGTAAAGCTCTATTTTAGTGATCTCGGGTATCTCTCTGCACTTCTTTGAGAGATCCATGGTGAATGAACCCAGAGGCAATGAGCTACTGAGAATCTCATATTCCTAGAACTCCAGAGAAAACTCGGTGAGACACATGCTCTCTATTTCTATAGAAAAAAATCATGAGCAGAGATTGCTTTTATCGCTGAAGACAATGAGAATACTCTTATCACTCCGATAGAAGTGACAACTCGTAGTACTGATATATCTCCTCAGGTGTTTCGAGTCTTCGATGAGGAGTATCATGACCGCATCGAGCGCTATATGATATTCAATGATACAAAGTGAGCTATCTCTTCCTTAAATGATACCCAAATAATGATCCTTCCTCATATTGGTATATAAGTCGAGCATAAAGCTCGATTTTTTCTTTACTTTTTGCCTTAGGTTTATAGACTCGTTCTATCTCCTGACGGAGATATTCTCCTGTATTTTCGAAAATTTATTTTTTCTCTTCATTCTCGAATGCATCTTGTCATTATGGCTGCCTGAGAAGGATCTCGGATGAGACCCCTTACCGATACTACCCCAAAACCCCTTCTGAAAATCTGTGGAAAAACAATTATAGAACATAATATCGAAAATATTATTACAAATTTTGATGATGTTTTCTTCATAGTAAAATATAAATCGAACTGCTTTCGAGAATATTTTGGTGACTCTTATAAATGAAAAAAAGTACACTACATAGAACAAAATGGTGAGGTCATGGGAACATGAGCCGCTATACTTTCACTGAAAGGAAAAATAGATGGTGACTTTATCATACTTTCAGGAGACGATATATATGATGATACAGATATACTTTCACTGAAAAATACTCATGGATTCGCTACCCTCTGCAAGAGTGTAGATAGGCCAAGTGATTTTGGAATATTTGTCATTGGATCTGATGGAAAACCCAATAGTATCGTAGAAAAACCCTGAGATCCCTCTCTTTGAAACCTCGCAAATATCGGAAATCATAAATTCGATAGTACTATTTTCGATGATCTCGAAAAAATCTCTCTTTCACCCCGTGGAGAACTCGAAATCACTGATCTTATAGCAAAATACATGAATGAAAAAAAATACTCGGTCGTAGAAGCAAAAGGTCGATGGATCACTATATGATATCCCTGGGATCTTCTCAAGGCAAATACTCAAATCATCGGAAATTATACCGAAACAAAAAATCATGGCTGAATCATCGAAGAATGAGTCATCATAAAATGAAATATCTATCTGGAAGAATGAAGCATTCTCAAGTCTGGTACCTATATAGAAGGAAATGTCTATTTCGGGAAAAACTGTGAAGTCTGACCATATAGTCATATACGCGGAAATACCTCTCTCGGGCAAGACAGTCGAGTAGGATCATTTTCTGAAGTGAAAAACTGTTATCTCGATGATGATACAGTCGTAGCGCAAAACGCTATCGTCGTCGATACAATCGCAGGAAAAAATGTGAATTTCGCTGCTGGTACTATCACGACGAATTGGCGACATGACGATAAAAATATCAGGGCAATTTCAAAGTGAGAACTTCTCGATACTGGGAGGAGGAAGCTTGGAGCAATCGTGTGAGACAATTTTCGATTTGGAGCAAACACTATCACCTATCCAGGTCGCACGCTTCCAACTGATGGAACGACACTTCCTGGAGAGATCATCAAATAATACTGCCTAAGCGTACTCACGTCGGAGAAATTCTTTCTTCAATAAAACCTATATATTCTCTCTCCATATCTCTAAATAGAAATAGGGTATTTATATAATCACTATCTTATAAAATTTTGTTCAACATGACTTGATTTGAGAGATGATGAAAAACTCATTAGTCTTTGATAAGAATCTCTACGCCATCGAGATCTGTGATGACATCAAGAAATACGCTATATTCCGAAGATCCTGTCCGATGGTTTTTTTGGAGGTGTTGTTTGAGGAGTCGATTCTCTGTAATGACAATCTTATCGACTTCTTTATCAGAAAGCACGTCATAGAGTGCATCGAGGTTTTTTCCGAAAATACTCCGCTCCAAATGAAGATCGCGGGTAATCTGATCATAGATATCTTCAAGTGAGGAAATCCTTTTTCCTGAAAAAGTAATAGTTTTCATAAATTATGGGGTGACTTCCGAGAACAAATAACTCTTCTATATTACGAGAGAATGATACTACCAATAAATTTGCTTTTTGCAAAAATAACATATACTACCAAACGTCCAAGTACACGTGAAATGTGGGAGTTCCTACAGCTATCCTGGTCAGAAAGCCAAAAAAGAACGATTGGACCAAATTTATTTTTTCACGTTTTTTATAATGTCTATTACTCACGGTAAGAAATACAATCAAGCGATCACTCTCATCGAGAAGGATCGTGTCTATAGTGTGAAAGAGGCGGTCGATCTTCTCGAGCGTACCAATACGGTAAAGTTCGATCCGACGATCGAGATCCACTTCAATCTCAATATAGATCCTCGCCAAGCAGATCAGCTCGTCCGTTCTACGCTTTCACTTCCAAATGGAACTGGTAAAACCAAGAAAATTGGTGCATTTACTGACCTCGGAAATGAAGCAGAGCTCAAGGCAGCTGGTGTGACTGTCGCAGGTGGTGACGACCTCATTGACGCCGTCCTCCAGAATAAGATCGATTTCGAAATCGCGATCGCTACTCC
>JAYVIJ010000037.1:0-10239 GCA_043770315.1 Candidatus Altimarinota bacterium
AAGTTTTGCTACATCGGCAGATGATCCTCATCCTGCCCACTCACGCTTGAGTCTTCCTCAGAACGATCCATCGAATTTGTCGTCACTTCGTTTTCTAAAGCCATCTTCTACTAAGCCAGGGATTTTCTGCATACCAGCAGCACTCATCCCACCAGTGAACGGGATAGGCATATATTTTGGTATGGAAGCAATCTTTTTGCCCATATCTTCAAATGGTGCGAATGCTGTAGCAGCGACCTTGCTCACACCCTTAGCTGCCATGAAGGCTACCCAGATGAATACCAGAGCGATGATATCGATGATGATCGTACCGATGATACCTCATGCCATATTCAGCGCACTCATGACATTTCCTGTCGTATTTCATGATGTGACATCTCCGATGAATGTATAACTTGCTCCAGCTACAGTAGCGGTTGTTTTTGTCTGTTTACCTCCACTTACATCTTCAGTTTTTGTAGTGATAGTATTTTCTGCATTTCCAAATAGGATGATCTTACATTCAGTTGTATCACATCCTGGAGTGACACTCGATGGCGGTTTCAGCATGACTGAGACGATGATGAGTCAAAATGAAAGTGCGAGACCGACGATCGCAGGGACAAAAGCGAGACCGACAAATTCTTTGAGATCAAATGAATCATTATTGTCCTTAAACATGCTATCTCAGAGGACGAACTTCAGCGTCATGAAGGGTGAAAATATCGCATAGAACCAAAGTTTGATCGCTCGTACAAAGAGCATGAATATCAGTGCCATGACGAGGAGTCCATATGCGATGAACATGATTGCTCCGATAAGTCACTGATTTATTATTTGTCATATAGCAACGACTTTTTCCGTAGTGCTATTGAGCATTTTGACATCTTGGAATCGAAATACAGCAAAGCTATAAATCATGAGTGAGCTATACATTCCTCAGCTTTTCTGGATGAATGTTTCAGGTGAGATACATTCTTGCTCATTTGGTCATGGTGGTCATACGAGCGGAGCACAAGGTTTTGATGGTCCTGGTAATTTATTATTAAATACAGTCTCTTTCGGGATACTTGGAGTTGTCCACCAACTTTCGGCATTATTTTTATTATAATTTATGACGACTTCTGAAGGTATACTGATGACAGAAGCGGTGACAAGACTTGCAAGAGATATGATAAACTGTATGAACCACCATGAAAGCGGTACCATGATAATACCGAGCGCAAGTTTCGGAAGGAGTTGCTTATATCCATATTTATCAGAGTTAAATATGGTCGCCATCGCTATAAATATCAGCAGGATTGCATATATAAAGTAGGTGACATTTGATACTACGATCCAGAGCTGATGGATCATCGGACGTATCTGAAAGAGATCTCCACTCGTCCAGTCTGGTGACATAAGCCAACTTGCGAGGATGATAGCAGGACTTACGATGATCGTAAGTATATCGAGTATTATTTTAAGCCCATTCACAAGTCATTGGAGCATTTCCTGCATTTTTGCATCTTGAGTTCCAGCATTTGCACAATGAATTGGGGGATTTGGTCAACTACATGGATCGGCAGCATAGGTATTCATAACTCATCATTCGATCGTACCATGATTGGTTATGTTTACGCCAAAAATTCCTACAATTCCTGCAAGGAGGATACATATATATGTGGCAGATTTTTTGAACATAGGTATTTATATTTTCTATTAGATCATATCTTCTCTTTTTTTGCAAATAAATAGATATATTTGAGGATCTCTTGTTTCAGAAGGGTTTTTTTATTCCTGACTATTTGCTTTTTTGTAGTCGGATTCTGTGATGATGAGATTCATCTTCTTAAGAAGATCTCAGCCAGAATCAGGGATGACGACGATAGTTTTTTGTATAAGCGCTTCGCGATTATTGATGATAGTATCGAGGATTTTCTTATTTTGACCTTGAAGTATCCCATATCATCGCTGAAATCTCTCTATATAAGCGAGATAGACTCTTGCACGATTCTCTTCGTTTTTTGCAGTTACATAATCACTGATTACCGTATCGACCCCTTCATACTCAAACGCTTTATATTTTTCTTCCATCGCTCGTTTGGCTGCTTCAGTTGCCTGTGATGCTGCAGTAAGTATCACTATAAGGTCACGAGATTGCTCAGCAAGAAGGGTAGTGCGTTCACTGGTACGTATATAATATGACTTGAGTATATCTATATGTTCATCGAGTGTCTGAGCCCTATTATCTGTCTCATTAAGAAGGGAGACGATATCGACCTTGAGAACGTTTAGATATGATTGCATCGAGAGCATATTACTCGCTATCAGTCTACGCTCACCATCTTTGGGATTCGCAAGCACTTCACTTATAGATATGGTATC
The DNA here is from genome assembly GCA_043770315.1 of Candidatus Altimarinota bacterium. Classification (GTDB taxonomy): domain Bacteria; phylum Patescibacteriota; class Gracilibacteria; order BD1-5; family UBA2023; genus JAGOMW01. The sequence goes on from JAYVIJ010000037.1 coordinate 2,347, forward strand.
ATCCATGAGATTACTCGCTCCGGGGGTTATAGGCTTTGATTTTTGTCATATATTTAGAGATAGAGCAGTTGCGATATTCCCTATATAACTTACATCTACTTGAGTAAAATTCCCATCATTTCATGCCTGCGCTCCTTGTCTGAGATATGGAGTGATATACCCCCAGCCTAGATGGATTATAAGCGTGAAGAAAAGCGTAAATATGAGTGTGTTTTTCGTGAATTCCTTGATTTCAGGTGATATTCGCATATGCTAGAAACGGTAAAAAACAGGTAATGATTCCAAAAATTTCTCTTTCTATAGTATCCCTTTTTCTCATTTAATGCAAAAAATACGAGCCATTTTCACATATAGTGTGATGATATTTCTTATAGGAAATATTTTTTTTCCTATCGGAGCATCTTTCGCAGGGGTTTATGAGTATGATTATAGTCAATATATTGATAAAATCAATACTTCTTTTTCTCCCAACATCGTAGAGAAAAACTTACGGTTTGAGAGTCCAAGAACGACATTTTTCTTACGATTTCCTGATCTTCTAAATTTTTCTGAGGATATCGAAGTAGAGTGGATCGTCGATGGAAAAATATTTACGAGGCATTTAGATCATGATATGATTAGTACTGATGATTCAATCTTTACCACATTCCCTTTTGTTACTACAGCTCGAAATTCTATCTGAGTGCGTATAAAAAATGCTATACATATCGGGAGTATAGAAATTATCACATCAAATCAAAATAGTGTCGATAAAAGAATCACTTTCATTCCTTGAGCGCAGAATGTCTCTGCTGACTCGGGTCTATCGAAAGTCGTATCGAGAAAAGAGTGGTGAGCTGATGAGTCACTTCGATATATATCTCTTGATACTCGCAAGAAACGTATCGATGACTGGATACTCCGATGAAAAACTCCTCGAATCATAGAAGAAACATCTCTTGAGAATAAAACTCGGATTGAATCTGATAGACAGTACAATTCTCTAGCTATACTCAATCCTGATGTAAACTCTACGCAGTCTATAGTTCGATATGAGGACAAAAATAAACTCACTTGGCCGATAGAGCGTACCAAAAAAGTAGATCGTATTATCATCCATCATACAGCAGAAAATCTGATGCAAGATGCTGATGATAAAACCCTCCTTCGAGCTATCTATCTCTACCATACGAAGTCTCGATGATGGGGGGATATAGGATACAATTATATCATAGGACAGAGAGGCGATATCTATGAGTGACGAGCAGGGGGTGACTATGTAAAAGGGGCTCATGTATATGCTAATAATTCTGGTACAGTAGGGATCTCTCTTATCGGGAATTATGATGCACTCCATCTCAATCGGGATCAAAAGGAATGAATGATCGAAGCGATAAGCTATGTCGCAAAAAAATATGGAATAAACCTAAAAGAGGAGGGTTCTGGAATAATACCATGTGGATCAAAGGATTCATGTATATGGAAAAAAAATGTGACACTTCGCCTCAGTGGACATAGAGATTCAGGTGCTACGGATTGTCCAGGGGATAATCTCTATGAACTTATACCAGAACTAATAAATACTGTAGTATGAAAAGTATGATATATACAACCTGTACTTAATACTGCACCAATACAGCTTGATCCACTTGATCCAGAAGATATTTCTACCATCGTTATAGAAGACACTACTCGAGTGATAGATCCAGAAGTGAAGAAGCTGAGGGTAACTCCGAGTTTTGGAGGGAAAAATACGAAGATCAAGCTTTCTTATCCCCATGATACTATTACGCTGAAGTCATGAGCTTCGAAAAAATCTATCGTCCGAATCGATGGTCGCATAGTCCCTTTTGGACTTACATCACTCGCTACCGTTTCACAAAATTGATCAAACGGTATACTTCTTAAAATACAAGGTCGTGAATATAGCTGATCTCAGATGACCATCATGTCTGATGTGGTCTTGATACCATCTTGGCAGCGCATCCCTGAATGGGATACCAATAAAAAATACAACGATAATCTTTTTCGAGGAAAGATCCTTATACGTAGTGAAAATGGGAAAATTCTTGTTATCAATGAGCTTCCCATAGAAGACTATCTCAGATGACTTGGTGAGGTTTCTGACTCTGATCTTTCAGAGAAAGTGAAGACGATCGTCGTAGCAGCCAGAAGCTATATTTACTATTATAGTGATCCACTTAATAGGAAGTATGGTACTCTCCTCTATGATGGCTCCGATAATCCTGATGAATTCCAAAGATATCTCGGATATGGCTATGAAATGAGAAGTCCTCGTGTTTCTGAAGCCGTAAAGAGTACTCGTGGTGAAGGAATACTCTATAAAAAGAAGCTTGTAAAACCTTGGTATTTCAGCTCATCGAATGGGCAGACTCTCTCCTATAAGCAATATTGTGAACGCGTGAATCCAGGAAAGTCGAATTGTGAAGATATTGCTTATCTTCAATCTGTACCCGATCCAGTATGACTTGGGAAAAATCAATCCGGACATGGGGTCGGTATTTCTGGGATAGGTGCTACCTATGGAGCAGCACAAGGAAAAAAATATAAAGAAATAATACAGTATTATCTCAAGTGAGTAGAAATAGGTCAAATCAAGAAATAGACTTGATTCCTTGATATTTTCAATATTATAAGTGTATGTGAGAAAAATTTGAAAGTGTACAATTCCCCCTTACTGATACTATAAGGCAGCAATATGCTATCTTAGAAGATGATCTGAAAAATCCACGAAATAAGGATGATTTCGATCAGCAAATATTCTTACAGAGTCTTCGTTCTCGACATAGAGCTTTAAGCTTCATGATCACAGCCTATACTCAATGATGAGAAAATATGCTCTTAAGAAATAAATATGAAAAAGAAATTATCCAGGAACTAGAGATAATTCGAGAAGCATTGATCTTACTCGATCTTAATGGAATCAAAAAAGCTCGCGACTTCCTCACAAAAAACCCCATAAAATCTAACACCTAACTATGTATCTCTCTGATCGTGACATCCGTGCTGGTATTGAATCGGCTGATATTTCGATTTCAGATTTTGATACTTCTCGACTGCAGCCAGCAAGCTATGATATCCGACTCTGAGAAAAATTTCTTATAGTGAAGGACTATTCAGTGACGAATATTGATCCCGTCAATAAAATCCTTCCAGAATATGAGGAGATCGTGGTAACTCCTGAAGATGGATTTGTCCTTCGTCCAGGAGTGACAGTACTCGGGACAAGTATAGAAAAATTTGGTTCGGAGAAATATCTCATACAGCTTTCTGGAAAATCCTCTCTCGCTCGACTCGGACTTATAGTACACAATACCGCATGACTCATCAATCCTGGTCACTATCTCAATATCACTTTTGAGCTTGCGAATATGAATTCGATCCCTATCATTCTTCGGCCTGGTATGGAGATCGCTCAAATCCTTTTTTCTCAGATGACGAGTCCTCCAGAACAAGACTATCGAAAGATCGGAAGATATGGAGAAGGTGAGGCAAATATGGTATCATATATTCATAAAGATTAGTTTCCTAATTCTTCCCTCAGAGGAGTCATGCTTCTCAATAATTATGCGAGAGATTCCACAACATTTTCTGACTATTCCTTATAATTCGAATATAAATCCAGATAATACCTCCCATGATTTTATAAATCTTTCAGAGGGTTCTAATTGTTTGATTTATACATATGCATTGCTCAGATATTTTTCTTTTGACCCACCAATACTTTGGTCTACTGAACTTTGGTCAGATACAAAATATACTGAAAAAATTCATGATTATAAGAAATTTGATATGATGTTTTTCTGAAATAATCATAAAGATGCATATTGGTGGCATCTCGCACTCTGTATCGGTGAATGAAAAATCATACATCTTTCTAAGGAAGTATGATTTCCAGAAATTATTGATCCTCAAGAGTTGATTGATAGGTGAAGCTATAAATTTATTCAGGGAATAAAACGACTCAAACAAAATTAAATAATTATCATTTACCATATGCACAATTACGAAATCGAAATAAAAGTTCTTCTTGGGACTGAAACATCAAAAGAAAAATTCATGAATGCAGTAGAAGTGAATTTTCCAGCATTTTCTCACTCTTATACGGAGTCACAGAGAAATCACTATTTTGAGGGAGGAAATCTCCTCCATCTTCTTGGGACTTTCAGAGAATATATTTCACAGGAAGAGGCGAGTTCGCTTCATAAGCTTTCGAGTGAAGCGAAGTCATTTTCGGTCCGTACTCGTGGAACGAAAGATGAGACTATCCTCGTTGTGAAGGCGACCGTCAATGATGAATCAAGTTCCAATGGAACCGCACGCATAGAGTGGGAAGTGGACCTTGCTCCTATGAGTCTGGAAGATATGGATGCGAAAGTGCTCTCTGCAGGATTCTCCTATCAAGCAAAATGGTCTCGAGCGCGTGATGAATATAAACTCAATCATAATACCGCTCTTTGTATCGATAAAAATGCAGGCTATGGATACCTCGCAGAATTCGAACGAGTCATCACTGATGAATCTCAAATTACAGAAACTCGCCATGAACTCATCCGTATGATCCGTGAGCTCGGATATGATGAGCTCGATCAAGATCGACTCGCGCGGATGTTTGATTTCTATAATAAAAATTGGAGTGAGTATTATGGGACGGAGAAAGTATTTGAGGTTTTATAGTTATGCTGATCCAAGTATCACATTCTCGACATTATGCCTTCCAAGAAGAGCTCTATAATCCGATAAAAAGTGCTCTATTTTTCTCTGAATATTCATGGATATTTCCTCATGATGGAAGAGAAGTTGACTCGAAAGTGACACTTCGAAACGTCGATCTTCTCATCGCCGAAGTGTCTTCACCAACAACAGGGAATGCTCTCGAGATCGGTATGGCGAGTGCTTATGGAAAGAGAATTCTCTGTATTTATAAAAAATGATCGATGATATCATCGAGTTTGAAGTTTGTGACAGAGGATTTTATCGAGTATGATTCGTCTGAAGATATGGTAGGAAAAATAGGAACTTTCTTGAAAAAATCATAAATGTCTGAAGAACTCAAAATTTTCATCTTTTTTCTTATCTGACTCATCTCAGCGTATCTCGGGAGTTTTTCATCGTGAGGAGTTTCTGTCCTCTGAGTCGGACTGATGACCGCAGTCGGGATGAGTCCGCAGATGGCGAGTATCACCTATAAGCTCGGGAAGATCGGGGACGTCCTCGGGGGACTCTATCAATTCCATAAAAGTGGGAATATCCCCACGAGATTTCTCTGGGCGGGTTCTGTAGTATCAATCACAGGAAGTTTCCTGGGTACATATTTCATATTCTCACTTCCTGATGCACTCATCTATGGAGTCTCGGCACTGAGTATGATACTTCTCACGATCACTGCACTTATCAAGAAAGTATGACTTCATCCATCGCCTACTCTCTCGAAGAGACGAGAGCGGCTTTATTATTTCTGTCTTTTTTTCTTGAATATTTTTGGGAATTTTTTTATCGCGGGGTCAGGCGTTTGGTATTATTTTATCAATACTTTTCTTATAAAGCTTCCTGCCCTCATGGCAAAGTGACTTTCTGCAGCAATGTCCGTTTTTTGGTTCATCGGGAGTTTTATCGCTATCATGGTACAAGGACAATATATACTCTCTCTTGCCATTGCATTTGGTGCGGGGATGTTTATCGGTGGATACTTCGGTACGAAGCATATCATCAAGCTTGGGAATGAGATTTTCCGAAATATTCTCCTCATTTCTATCATCATTTTTGCTTTCTATTTTCTCTCTCTTGCATATAATTCACTCAAGTAATTTTTAAGAAATATTTCTATGTCTGTCCATCCAGAACAACAATACCTCGATCTCGGTCGAGACCTTATCGAACATGGTATCTATAACAAAGATCTCGGAAGCGGAGATGTGACCTATAGCTTCTTCGGTCGTCAATTTCGCTTCGATTTCGAAGACGGATTCCCACTCCTCACGACCAAGAAAGTCTACTGGAAATGAGTCATCACGGAGCTTCTCTGGTTTCTTCGCGGAGACAGCAATATCCGATTCCTCGTCGAAAATAATGTCCATATCTGGGATGACTATCCCTACTATATCTATAATAATAAAGTCAAAAAGGGAACTGAGCCTGCGATGACGAAAGAAGAATTCATCATGAAAATCCTCGAAGATGCTGAGTTCGCTAAACTCCATGGTGAGCTTCCGAAGATCTACTGAGAACTCTGGAGAAGATGGCCGACCAAAACTCCTGGTCGTACAGTGGATCAGATTGCTTGGATACTCCGAGAGCTAAAAGAAGATCCTTATGCACGCAACTGCTGTCTCACTGCGTGGAACCCTGAGTATCTCTACTCGATGGCGCTTCCGGACGAGGCGTCTCGCTATCCAATCTGTCATGGATTCTCCCAGTACTCGATCAAGGACGGCAAGCTCTATGGTCAGCTCTATCAGCGTTCCGCAGATCTCTTCCTTGGTGTACCGTTCAACATTGCATCATATTCGCTCCTCGTCCATATCCTTGCGCACCTTCTCGGGGTGGAAGCAGGAGGATTCGTCCATACGTTCGGGGATGTCCATATTTATGAGAACCATATCGAACAGATGAAGGAACAGATGGCTCGTACTCCACATCCATTTCCTCATGTGACGATCGACCCAAGTCTCCTGAGTATCGATGACCTCGACTTCCATCATATCATCCTCGAAGACTATGAAGCCGATGCTCCGATCAAGGCGAAGATGGCGGTGGTAGGGGGGATGGTGGGGAGAGATAATGAGGAGAATTAAATTAAAATGCCTATGAAAAATAGTATAAAAACGGGGAAAAATAAATCTTCTAGTCTAATAGACTTAGATAACGATAACCTCTATGATATTTTTCTCAAGGCTAAAGAAGTAATAAAATCTCTTTTAATTGAATACCAAGTTGATTTTTTAGTTAAAGTTCTGATTTTACTTGGAACAACAATTGGCGTGATTCATCAAGTCTATTTCCTCTTCATGATCTGATGACTTCGGTTTTTCAGTCCAGCTCAGGTTCTAATAGATGGTTTTGTGATTATTTGAGTAACATGCATTTCCAGTTTATCAATTGTATTAGCTTACTTATTAAGCTCTTACATCAAGAATTTAAAATTATCAACTTTCACTAAGTTAATAATTCTTTTAATTACTATAATTCTAAGTTATCTAGTATACTTAAAATATATAAGATATATAGAACTTAGTTTAATAAAAGGGTTTTTTCACATGTTTGAAGTAATATTATTACTAATTACATTACTATGATTTCTTCCAAAACGCTTTTTATGATGAGTTATCGTAGGAATTTTAACTGCTCAATTAGTCTGAAATATATTTTATAACCTAAGAGAGTATTGAATGGTAGAAATTACTTGAAAAAATTATGAAATTTACTACATGAATGCTGACTATATAATCACAAAAGAAAGAATTATTTTCGATAGAGAAGGTAATAAGTATACTAGTCCGAGGTTATCCAAATAAATATGATCTACCTCTACGCCTTCTTCGTCCTCTCATTCCTGAATGCCTTTAAGGATATCTCGACCAAGCAGTCACTCAAGTCTCTCGATGCAGGAGTGATGACGGGGATTTGTTCACTCGCGATCATAGTCGTGACTCTGCCTTTTGTCATCCTAGAGGGGATACCGAGTCATATCGAATATCCTTCATTCATCTGGATTGTACTGGGAGGTGGACTTTTCTATTATTTCGGGAAATATTTCAATTTCCAGTCACTGTCTCTGGGGGATATATCGCTTATATCTCCGATGAAGTGACTCGTCACGATCGCGACGGTGTTTTCGAGTATCATTCTCTTAGGGGAGTACGTCAATATTTGGGGATTTCTCGGGATAGTACT
>JAYVIJ010000038.1:0-3548 GCA_043770315.1 Candidatus Altimarinota bacterium
CCAGAGAGACCAAAAAGTCACTTTCCCTCGAGCTCGTTGTAGGTGAATCCATCGCAGATATCACGGATAGTGATGTTGGTTTTTAGAGTTGTTTTCATAATATTATTTTTTGTGTTTGATAAAAATACGCTTAAATGTTTCCTTGTCGCCAACATAAGAACCACGACCATAGATTCCTTCAGAGTCTTGGTTAATTCATCGATTGGAGCCAACTATCTCAAATTGATCTGGATTATACTTATCCATAAAACTAATCGGTACACCTATTACGCCACTATAATCACTTGGAATATTTTTAACAAAAGGAACTTCAATAGCGTCGTAGTTATCATATTTCTCAAAAGGTACTTTCGTTACAAATTTTACTATATCTGATCAAGTCATCAATGGTGTTTTTTCATGAAGCCTGCCATGATCTATGTTGGTAAACCAACGAACACCTTGTACTCTGGTAATATAAATCTTTTTTCCTTTCTCATCTGTTTTAATTTCTCGAATCTGATCTAGATTAGCAATACTCTCGGGTATTTCGTAGAACATAGCACCTCAGTTGACTTTATGGTTATTTCATAACCACATTTTATTCTCTTTAATTAATGGAAATACTTCTTTGTATACTATGGCATTCAAACTTCCAATTATCAAAAACTGCTTATCGACTTCCACTATCCAAGCAAGAAATTCTCGAAAAAGAGAAAAGGGTGGATTAGTTATAATGATATCAGCTTCATCTCGGAGTTTTCGTACTTCTTCACTACGAAAGTCGCCATCATCCTCGAGATAGTCCCAATTAAGATCATCTACATTCACTTTTTCATCTCAGGATATGTCTCTTGTGAGTGTGTATATTTTGCCTTTTGAGTTGGTTTTAGTTTTATCGTATTTTGGACTACTTACTTCGAGCAAGCTCGATTGTAGTATATCTTTACATTCTTTGCTATTCTGAGCATAGCTCGTACTGATGAGTTTTTTGAGTCAGAATCTCTCGAAATTCTGAGCAAAAAATCGAGTAAAGTTGCTCCAATCTGGGTCATCACAAGGAAGAAATATGGTTTTCCCACGGAAAATATCAGGATTGTACTCGATATAGGCATTAACTTCTTTTTCTATATCTTGGTATTGAGTATAGAATTCATCATTCTTTGCTTTTTTTGCATTTGCGAGATTTTTATTTCAGGATTTTTTCTCAGGTTGTTGGAGTATTTCGGACATAAAAAATGGCAATGAAAAAATAATTTCACTGCCGAGGAAGTTTTCTGATCTGTGGTAAACAAAAAAGGGCGATCTAAGCACCTGGAAATGTTTACCACAACGAGATCCTTTCGCTCACTTTTTCAACAAAAATGGGCTGGCGACATAAATCGCCCATTACAGTGTTGAAATTGTAAGCAGAAAAGATTGAGAGAAAAAATCTCGGTTGTGGTAACGAGACTATATGGGAAACAGTACGAAAGGCAAGAAAAATCCTCTCGGAGGGAGAGGATTGAATAAATAAACTAGAATGAGCGAGCACTTGTTGTTTGGAGTGCTGTAAATATAACATTCATTTGTGACTCAAAATCTTCTTTGGAAATATTTTCAGCAACCTTTTTTGCGAAAGGAACTTTCTTTCTTTGTTGATCTAAAATCTTTATTTCTTCAATGGTTTTCCTCCATTCTCACGGATAATATTCCTCAATTGATCCGACAGGGAGGATAAATATATCTTCATTCTCCTTTAATTTATATCAAGCAAGAAATTTGTTAAATTCTCACTCATTTTCTGTATGAGTTTTATCACACAAAATAACTACTTTTCATTTATAAATAGGATTACTTCCAGTAGCAAGAGGACAATAAAGATGATTTATTCAATTCATACTTCTTTGTTGTTGTATAAAATCACCATTTGCAGAAACTATATGGATACCAATATACTCTGGATAATACTTTCGAATAATAGCTTGAAGAAAAGCCGATTCACTTGCCCCTTCTACTATTATAAAATTGCGAGGCAATAATAAATCTGATGGACTTCATCATAAAAGCTCAAATACAACATATGCTTTTTCTGATTGTGAAACAGATTTTATCGTTGTTATTTTACTCTCTTTTTCAACTTTATAGATAGTTTGTTTTGGTAATTCATCAACAATTAAAACAGAGGAATGCGTATTCACAAAAACCTGATCCCCTCATTGAACAATATCATTCAATGCATTCTTAAGAGCTCTTTGTGCGGATGGATGTAGATGAAGTTCAGCTTCATCTAAAAGAAAAGTAAAAGATTTTCCAATGCCATTTTCTCGCCGAAATTTTGCAAATGCTTGAATGATGGCGAGCATAAGAGCTCTTTGCATTCAATCTCCTTTCATTGAGGCATTTGTATTTACTCAATCATCAATTTCTGTTTCAAAGTTCTTTAATAAATCATCAATTATTGGTGATTCAATACTAAACTTTACTTTTGTTCCATCAGGGAATTGTTTTTCCAAAAATGACTCTACACTTTTTCAAATAAGATCTAACTGCTGCCTTGCTGTCGAGGTTTCGCCCTCAAAAAGTTCATCAAATGTTTTCTTGAATGTTTGATACTTTGGCTCATTTTCGATAATCGCTGTCAACACACCTCATAGCATCTGTCCCATAGGAGTAGTACTTTTGTATTGATTTACATCTGATAATTTTGCTTTGGTTCTCACATACTCTATTTTTGGCAAAAAATCATTTAATGCAGAGTCAAATCAGGTGGGATTTTTTAATTGTTCTCCATTGATGATAAAATACCTTTTATGATCAATACTTGATTTTCTAATTGTCACAATATTATTGTCTCAAATAAGCTTAGCAATACTTTCTTTATTTTTATCATTCTGCATATCAATGAGTCATTGCTGGGCTCACATATACGTTATTTCTATTTCAATTTCATTCGTGATTATATTTTTATCAAAATTATCAGTTTTTTTAGCTCAATCAAACCAATCAATAGAATCAAAGAAATTCGTTTTTCCGTGATTATTTTGTCCAACTAAGATATTGAATTCTGAAAAATCAATATCAAGATATTTTATGGATCGAAAATTTGTAACCTTTATATGAGAAATATACATAATTAGTGTTTAGGAAGTACTCACTATATTCTATCCAAACTCCTCTTTCCTCCAACTTTTCCATCTCATATTTCTAGAACTGGGAATGAGGGATTCTTTTTTCTCCGCTTCGCTCCGAAAAACGCCTTGTGACGAGATATGCCATCCGAGGCATATCTTTCCCGACTCATACTTCGTCGGTGTCACTACGGTTTCGAATCCCGTCAATCTAAAATTTATATTTTTAAAAACCCTCTTTCTGTCGAAAGAGGGTTTTAAAAAATATATGGTTGGGAATGAGGGATTCGAACCCCCGATGGGGGATTCAGAGTCCCCTGCCTTACCACTTGGCGAATTCCCAATATTAATACTGCGAGAGGGATTGTATCGAAAGGGGGCTATTTTGCAAATTTATTATTTCTGATTCTCTATATTCATAATATTTTTGCAAAAAATAAAAAATTCCCTACTATCGTC
>JAYVIJ010000039.1:0-3417 GCA_043770315.1 Candidatus Altimarinota bacterium
CCTTGCTCAGCCATACACTCGATGTTGCGATAGACGGTAGCTCGACCGATCTGGGGCTCCTTGATCCTAACCTCGTCGAAGATATCATCGGCTGAGAGATGACGACAGGTACAAGTATCACAGATGATATCACGGTATTGGTGGGTGCGCATGAGCGCATTATGGTAAAAATCAAGCAAATTGCAATAGTTTGGTAGGAAAACTATTCATTCCTAAATTTATTCTTCGTATAAGAGTCAGTTGCATAACCCACAGAATGCACTCAAGTGGTAATACTAGCAATCGTACTTTTCTTGATTGAGAGCTTCCCCATTGTTTTGGTTGCAATATATCAAAATTGCCTTAGAAGAGCAAATAAACCTGTGGATAAAAATAGAATTTTTATGCCAGATTTTCATCGAGCATAGGCATCGCCATTGGTTATGTTATCTCATAACTCTATGATGGCATTTACTAAGTCTTTTACACTGACCTGACGCAAGGCTATATGAAGTTGATCTCTGAATTCTTGATTTTTATAGTATAGTTCAACTATCGCGGGAAGTTCAAGGAGTCCATCCGTGAGTCCAAATAGAAAATTCTGTATAGTAGTATTTTGTGATTTTTCTGGAGAAATTCAGAATGCCATCATTATATTATCACGACAATACTTGGTTCATTCAATATCATTTTTTAATAATGACATACTGTCTTTTTTTGTCAGAGGAGATTGAGCTTCATGGACTTCAAGATGCAGAGAAAATGATACATCAGACATAGTCTATAGACTATCATATTCTATTGAACATGTCAAAATTTAGACTTCTAATATGAGAATAAGTCTCGTCAAGACTTGATTTTTCAAGAAGAGAGAATATATTGTCTGTGTTATTTCTTTGATAATTCGCTCAAAAAGGACATACTGCGTACCTTATTCCATCACACTCACATATATGAAAACAGAAAATCCATCAATTGCTGCCATGAACCATCTCATCGCTACGTATACAGTCGCCGCTCAGAATGCCCGATTCTGTCACTGGAACGTGGTCGGTCCGCACTTCGAGGATGACCATGAACTCTTCGGAGATCTCTACAGCGAACTCTCAGAGGAGATAGACCTATTCGCAGAGCGTATCCGAGCCCTCCGCGAGTTCCCGATGTCTCGGTTCTCAGATCTCCTCGAGGAGACACACCTCATAGAATACGAGCTCCCGATGACGGCACGTAATATGCAGAAGAATATGCTCAAAGACTACGAACATATCAGCGATGAGATGACCGCGTTCGCTGCTGCGACTGCAGATGATGTCGTCACCCAGGATATCATCGTCGGATCCAAGCGTCAGATCGATAAGCGTGCATGGATGATGCGATCGATGCTCGGTGAATAGATGAGTATAATATGAGAATTATTCTCACTATAGCTTGATTTTATAGAAAAATTCCATATACTCTCTTCGTATTATTTTTCTTTTGTTCCTTTGTTTTGACATCTCGTAGACGCCCTTGCGAAGCATGGAAGTATTCTTGGGGTGGATCCCTTTCATGCTCATCTTAAGAGATATTGATTCTTTCCTGCTCGTAAGTGGAAGAAAAAGGGATGCCTACGGCATGACAAAATTGGTACTTTTTTGGATTTATAATTCAATATTTATACTTTATAATTTTCTCTTTTATGTCTTGCTGACACGACCACGACCATAACCACGAAGAATCATACTTCTACTCTGAGGTAAAAATCGATACCCCAGCACCTGCTTGGGACCTGCCCGCGTACGATCCGATCAAGGATGATACGACCAATGTCTCCCTCGCTGATATGCAGGGGAAGTGGACAGTATTGTTCTACTATCCTGCTGACTTCACCTTCGTCTGTCCGACGGAGCTGAAGGATATGGCAGAAGCGAAGGCTCAGTTCGACGAGATGGGAGTCACTGTCCTCGCCGTGAGTACAGATACTGTCTTCTCTCACCGCGCATGGGTCAAGCACGAAGGCCTCATGAAGCACTTCCCATATCTCATGCTCGCTGACCACACCACTGAGGTCGCAGCTCTCTATAACATCCTCGACGAGAAGACGGGTATCGCTGGACGTGGAACCTTCATCATCGATCCACACGGAGTCTGTCGTGGTATCGAGGTGACAAGCGGCCCTCTCGGTCGCAACTCTGAGGAACTCATCCGCAAGATCACCGCTCTCCAGTTCATGGAAGCACACCCAGGGACGGCATGTCCTGCGAAGTGGGCACTCGGAGCCAAGACACTCACTCCATCGATCAAGATCGCCGGAGAAGTCGAGGCACAACTCCAATAGTCTCACTTTCAAAAAATCCCCTTTCATTATGAGAGGGGATTTTTTATAGTTTTTATTCGGAATGAAAAACTAGTGTCATCTGAACTAAATTGTATAAGTTCTGGAAAAGTATCAGTCATCCACTGGAGAAAATATGATCAATCGAGCTGTCAGACATAGGAGTGGTTTTTGAGATCTCTAGGCTGCTGGATATTCGTTTTCACTTGTATCGGCGCTGAGATTACTATATATCCATCTGATTCTTGTATCTGTATTTGGACATTCGGTCATTTCATATGCAGAGGCATAAGCATGAGGGTTATATCTATGATTTCCTTGGGAACTTGGATCATCGATTCTGGTGGGGTATAACTGTAGGATCTACTATGGTAATCAAACAGTTGATTCATACCCTTTGAGAATCAATTTAAGTAGGCTTGATCTATTAGTTGGTTTGCTTGGGATCCATCCATAACACTTGATATAAGATCAATAACCCTTGTTATGTATACCAATAGTATCTCAACTTTCCTTGACCCATCCTCCCTATCCTTATGATCATATGCAATCCTTAAAACATGTCAGTTTACCTCAGTTATGGTTGCTCCTAACGATCAATCGAGATCTGGCAATCAAGAGGCCCTAAAGAGTACATCGTATTCTCACCTAGTTTGCTTTTGTTTTTGTATTACAACCTGCTGATCAGGTCATGACATTTCCCTAAACTCTCGGAGTGATATTACGGGGAAAGCATGTTTATGATACTGAGCAAAAGGAACTCTCACATTTCAGAGTTCTATAAACTTTTCTGCTATAGTTAGGATATCAGCATTTTCCTTTATGAGCTGCTTTATCTCTTTACAGAGAGCAAGTGTTTCTTTGTATATTGCCTCACGCGTGCTCGGTTTGGTCATGAGCCGAGCAAGGTCTGTTGCACTTGTTCTGATGAGTTTCGAACAGGCATCAGGTACATCCTTGGTATGTGCAACCCCGTCTAATACAGCCTTTCTATCCAGTTCAATTTGAGAGAGTCACATATGATTTAGACTTAAATATTAAATATAATACGTATTATTATATTTTGTCAACTAAAAACAAAAAATCCCTCTATTCTCAGAGGGATTTTTTTCAAAATATAACCT
>JAYVIJ010000040.1:0-68915 GCA_043770315.1 Candidatus Altimarinota bacterium
TCCGAGAGTCGATATACCCCTGATGCACGATAGACTCTCCATAGCGAGCTCGCAGGCGAGAGAGGGTATCGGATAGTCGAGCATCGGTCTCATGCTGTATGCCCTCGACGTCGAAGACCGAGAGCTGACGAGGAGTGAAGGAGGAGAGCTGTCCGAAGGTGATACCTACGGTCCTATAGTCTATCCCTCGCTCATGGATAGCATCGAAGAGACTACGGAGAGTCGAGATCATATGAGTTCGGTCGATAGTCGGTGGTCCGAGATCAGCGTATCTCGAGGCATAGGAGTGGTCACGGAGGCGGAGGTAGATACCCATGAGGCTTGCCCCTTGCTTCTCCGAGAGGAGGGTCTCATAGGCTCGCTCGAAGTGCATGAGGGCCTGTCTCCAGAGGAAATCAGGATTATTCGTGATACGATCATTGAAGGATCGACTTACCACGATACTCTGCCGTTTCTTGCTCATATCATGGGGAGTCCAGGAGTCGACTCCATGGAGTTCGAGCCAGAGGACGACACCATTGCGTCCGAGGAGCTTCGAGATATATCGAGGATCGAGAGAGTAGTAGTCGTATACCGTGCGTACACTCGCACCGAGCCGCTCAGCACTGCCACGTCCGATGAAGGGGATCTCACGGACGGGGAGATTCTTCCATATTGTTTCTATATCCTCTCGGTCGAACTCTACAGTCGTCCCATAGGGCTTATGGAGGTCGCCGAGCATCTTCGCGCGGATACGAGTCGTCGATATCCCGATCGATACGGGGATCCCGATATCTCGATAAATATCAGTCTTGAGACTTTCGGCGAATGCCTCATACTCACTTGCCATCCCGGTCACTTCCGCGAAAGTCTCATCGATCGAGAAGATCTCGAGCTTCCCGAGACGAGCGGAGAGATAGGACATGAGACGATCCGAGATCGAGCGGTAGTACGCATGATCAGGAAGCTTTTTAATAAGTCGGTTTTTTCATACTATCCGCTCTGCCTCCCAGAAGGGAGTGCCCACACGGATACCGAGCCGCTTCGCTTCATAGCTCGCCGCGATCGTGATCTGATCTCCGACGAGGATACACTTGCCCTTCAGGCTCGGGTCACGCAGGGTCTCACACGATGCATAGAAGGAGTTGCAGTCTATGTGTGCGTATATATGTGATGAAGTATGGAATATCATACTAATGATACTTACGGATAAGTCCGACGACGACTCCCATGATATCGCAGGGTCCATCGACGACGATGGGTGTATATTTCGGATTCTCGGGCATGAGGCGTATATGAGATCCCTTTTTCTCGAGGCGTTTCAGAGTGACTTCGCCATCGAGGGAGGCGATGATGATATCCCCACTTTGTGCTGTGCGTGCTCGGTCGAGGATCACGATATCTCCTGTATGGATCCCAGCACCTTCCATACTGTCTCCTTTGACCCGTACGAAGTAGGTCGATGCTGGGTGGTCGATGAGATAGGATTCGAGGTCCATCCGCTCTCCTCATCCCGTCTCTGGAGTGAAGGGAAGTCATGCAGGGACAGACTCAAAGAGGGTATAGGTGCTAGGAGTTGTGGCTGGCATATCTTGACAAATATATATGGTATAAAGTATACAAAGTATACATATATATATTCTCGATGCAAGAGTATTCTTCAGAGAAAAACTTGATTTCTCTCCTTCTTTCGGGATGATAGGGGTACCATCACTTCTCTCTATGGCATACTGGCTCATGAAATCCGAACCCTCAGAATACTCGATCGATCACCTCGCACGAGATGGCTCGTCGAGCTGGTTCTGAGTACGCAACTATCTCGCCCGCAACTATATGCGAGATCATATGCAAGTCGGAGATGGGGTCCTCTTCTATCATTCATCATGTGCGGAGGTGGGGATTGCTGGACTCGCACGGGTCTGCTCTCTGCCTCATGCGGATGAGACACAGTTCATCTTGTGAGATAAGCACTATGATCTGAAGTCTACACGAGAGAAGCCGATCTGGCAGTGTGTCGATGTCGAATATGTCGAGAAATTCCCTCATATTCTCTCGATCTCGACTCTACGCTCTACGCCATGACTCGAGCGGATGAAGATCCTCGAGAAGTGAAACCGTCTCTCGATCACGCCAGTGACAGACGAGGAGTATAGGATCATATATGCACTCGCTTCACTCTAGGTGACGGCTCGAAGTTTCGGATAGACTTTTTTTCAATCCTCACTTCCTTCTTCGAGAGACTGATAAAATCCATCGAAAGCAGGGAGTACGATACCTCGGAAATCTTTCCCTGCGAATGTCCCATAGTGTCCAGCATCAGGAAGGACGATATGGAGAGAATGACTCGGATTTGTGAGCTTCTGTGCAGCCTCTGTCTGCCCGATTCCGCAGATATCATCACGACCTCACTCTATCGTCATGAGCGGAGTCGTCATCGCAGAGAAGTCTACTTCCTCTCAGTTATAATCTACCTTGCCTTTTGCCCAATTATTCCCACGAAATACTTGCTTCACTGTATCACGATAGAACTCATGCGGAAGATCCATGACGGCGAAGTACTCTTCATAAAATGCGAGCATCTTCTCTTCTTCAGGAGAGAGGGGAGTCGTCTTGAATGCGAGGGTATTATAGTTTCACATATGTTCTTCAGGTTTCGTCGATATAAAGCTCAAAATCTGGAGTGGAGCTGGATAGACTGATCGACCTGCTCAGATATTTTTTCCACTTGGTATCGTCAATCTGAAACTGTCGAGTACTTTATCATTGAGTTTTCCAGATGCTTCATTTACCTTTGTCGGAGACTGTGATACATCGATCGGTCCTGCCATAAGTGCAAGGCTTCGTGGCTTCGGGAGGTTATGCGTCTCAGCGAATGTCGTAGCGGTTAGTGTCTCAGGGCTGGGCTGACAGATAGCGAGCACATCGAATACTCATCCATCTTTCTCGACTGCTGCATAAGCATGGAGCACTTCTGTCGTATAGCGATCGATCGTGAACTCTCACTTATCTTTTGGGACATCGAATGGAGACTTCCAGTCGGTGATATAGACCGTATATCATTCTCTATGCAGACTCTCTATCGTCTTGCGAAGGAGTGTCGCGAAGTGTCCACTCATAGGAGCGATGAGAAGCATATTTCGACCATTTGGATTTTCACTTGGTGCTTCGAACTTCACGATATCGGCGAAGTCGAGACTCTCGACCGTCTCATGGGCGAAGTCGAGATTCCAGTCAGGACGATGAAACGTGAAAGTAAATGCGAGGTTTGCTCGTATATAGTTCTCTGACTGCTGGAGGTGAGGAGCAAGGAGAGGAAAGACAAGTTTCAGTCTTTTTATTTGGATGAGCATTGCTTCGAAGAAAAATTTTCGAGTTTTCTGTCACTCAAGAAACAAATGATACGGGTTTAGTCCATTTTGTAGGCCAAGAAGGGGATTACTGGGTCGGAGATTTTCCTCTGCGCTATAGTCTCGTATTTCTCTCTGGAGAGCAGCCATCGCATCCAGTCACATCTTCTCTTTCGGAAGAAATGGATTCACCCGACTCACGAGATCGACTACTGTAGCACATATCCTGAGTTGTACATCCCAAAACCCAAGAAGTAGGGATCCGGTATTCTGCGGAAGCTGTGGTAACCCTGGAGCCTGCGGAGATGGAAGTGACGCAGTAGCCATAAGAATGAGGATAAAGAGATGATACATTCTTATACTACATAATTATAGAAAAAAGCAAGACGAAGCATGCTATAAAACCGCAGAAGGCTTCTGCGGTTTTATAGGGAGGGATTTTTACTTGAGTTGAGGGGGTTCTTCTTCCTTCACTTCTACTTTCACTTTCGGCTTTCTACGAAGGACGTACCAAGCGATCAGAGGAAAGAGGACGATGACGAGGATATACTGGACGATACCGCCACTAGAGATACTTGATGATCCGAGAGAAAGTGCACTACTTGAAGAGGATGACCCAAGCTTGAGTCCATCCGCGTATCCTCAGTTATTGAAAGTCCCTACAGATTTCGAAGTTCATATACTCATACTTTGAGCACGCATCATACTATCATTATCCATCACTCCTCTTTCGAACATAGGAGCAGGAGATTCGCTTGCGAAGTTCTCATATTTGGTATCATATTTATCTTCTTGCTCGGAGTAACGCTCGAGATCAGCTCTTTGGCTATCGGTCTCGAGGGCGATAAGGCTCGTAGCTTGGGTGACGATATGAGTCTGCATCGCTATAATTGCCAATTCATTCACTTGTACAGTTTTTTCATCAGAAATTTTTACAGCCATTCCCCCGTTTCCTAGTTCAATCGATGATCCGCTTAAAAAATAGAATCATGAAACTTTTACATCGATATCACCGATGCTAAGCTTACTAGTAGAATATAGATTATACAGCTTTCCACTACGATCTGATATAGCAAAGGTATTCCCACTACTCTTTTTATTATCGAGTGTATAAAACCCAGTATCAATATAAGTTGGCCAGATATATTTAGCTTTTACGATAAAGGATCAATCTTCTGCAATCACTTTCTTGCTATCTTGATATCCCTGAAGCGCAGAGAGTGTGCCCGTCGATGTTCCGGTATATTTTTCACAAGAAGTCGGAGTATTTTTTTCTTTGAAAATATCTTTAAGAGTAGTACTCAGGGGAGTATCGAGCGAAATTGCGAGGAGTGATCCTTCTGTCGCGAGGAGTGATTTCGTGACTTCAGTCTTCAGAGTACGGATACCATCACCGATTTGGATGAGGGAGATACGATTCGACTTCAGCTTTTTATAGTCGAGGTTTTGATTTTCTGGAGAGACACTTTCATAGGAGTCATCATCAGTGAGGATGACGATATTCGCATTTTCGATAGTATTATCAGCGATATAGGCGATGACTTTTGCCATATCAGTATTTCCCCAGAAGCTTATATCCGAGAGATCATATCCAGCAGAGGTCACCTCGCTATTATAGGTATAGATATCGAGGACGACTCATGTATTTTTCCATGCGTCGATGAGTTCCTGATACCGAGCCCGTATAGTTCTATCATTGCCTGCACTTTTCGAGATATCGAGGAAGACGATATTTTTGGTAAGATTTTTCGCAGTATTGCTGAGTTTCGAAAGATCGAGGTTTGGATAGGTATTGATATTACAGAAAAGGGGAGCTTCTCTCAGGTTTTTCATCATATCAAGATCGACGACCTTTCATCGATTCAAGAAGGCGATATCTGATGTTTTTTCTGAGTCTTGTACGTATGCTTTTGGTCATTCGACGAGACGAGTCATGACCTCCGAACTTGTTGTAAGCTTGAGATTCAGGATATCCGTTTTTGGCATGAGAGTGAGACTCATACCTGGATGTATGGGAGTGATATAGCGGTACTGGACACGTTGGCGACCTTGGGTCTTTGGGTCATTTTTCGAAAGTACGGGGAATACTCGGAGACGATAGGTCGTCGGTCCTGTCTGTTCGAGAAGAGCAGGATCCGTATTTCGACGAAGAGAATCAGCATATACCTTGGCTGCTGCACCGCGAGGGGCGATCACTCCGACGAGTTCGAGATTGAGTCCGAGGCGGAGGTCTGTCATGACGGCATCAGCATCGGGAAGAGCGATGCTGTAGATGACTTCCTGATTTTGTGTATCTGTATTTTGGAATTCATAGGTGACCGTCGTCTCGAGAGCATTGATATCTGAGAGGATTTGGGACTCGTGTTTTGCAAAATTGAGTTCGACTTTTGCATTTTCTCCACGAGCGAGCATACTCGTTCCATTGGATGTTCGTGAACGATATTTATTCACATCGAGTTCATCATCGATGGTGCTTTCTATCGATTCATCATAGATTTTTGCATAGAGGTCTCCATATCCATATCCAGTTTTATTTTTATATTGATCCTTGAGTGCCCATTTGAGAAAGGTTATATTTGCAGCTTTTTCGAATCATTTTTTCGTATTCCCTTCTTTTTTGAGGATCGACTGGGCTGCTTGGATGCGATTTTCTATCATGAGATTCTTCCAGTTCGGAGAAATCCAGATGACGAGAAATATAAAGGCGAGACCGATACCACCTCTGAGAATATTTTTCCATGAGAGTTCGTCTACTTCTTCGAGAGTCGTCCAAGCATAGGTAAGTATGAGCCATGTGACGATACTATATGGAACGATGATGATCGAGAGGAAAAGGATAAGCTCAGAGAAATCCATATATCGAAATTCTCGGAAATTTCCCAAGAAGAATAAGACGATGAAAACAGCAAAACCGATAAGAAATGCGATAATGTATTTTTTCGAGAAATCCAAAAGATACTTTCAGAGACCGGTGTTTATCTTTGGGAATCCAGCAAGAAAGAGGAGATAGGGTGATAGGGCATAGAGTCCGCCGAAGAGGAGTATATACCACTTTGTAAAATCCCGTTCCATCGCATAGAGAGCTACGAGGATGATACCAATAAATATCGGAAGAGCGCTATTGACTATCAGTCCTACTACAGAGAATTCTCTCTGTATGATACGTTTATAGATACCATAGATATATATCGCTATAAGAGAAATAAGGAGGAAAATCGTTAGAGAAAATATGAAAGCATTTTCTGTAAGTTGACTCTGGAAGACCCAGTCACTCGTGGAACGGTACGAGTCATAGTAATATCCATAATTTCTTTGGAAGAGGATTTCTTTCAAGACTTTATAGGCTCATATAGCCGTCACGAACAGGAATAACATCGAGGAAAAAAAGTCTACTCGATGTTTGAGCTTCTCGCTCGACTCAATCCACTGGAGAAATACTATTAGCCTCGCGATCATAGAAAAAAAGAAAAGAAATAAAAATCACCTATAAGAGATGACTTTATTCTATATCTTTTGTGACAATTTTGCAAAGATCAAGCTATTTTTTCTTAAAGATGATGAAAGGGTGTTCTCAAACTTGTATCTGCGCATTCACGACTATATAGGGCTTTCCCTCTTCTGATATCCACTTCTTATGAGCTGGGCGGACAGAAAGTTCAAGACCATATTTTTCCCTGAAAAAATCTTGTACATATTTGCGAGTATCACGTGTGAGAGAAGGTGGTAGAATAAAAGGATGATACGATATATCTTCATCTTTTCATCTCAGTGAATGAAGAAAACTCTTTGGAACGGCATTTTGCCATTCGGTATCTCTATCTCATAGAGAAAGATCATCGGATCTTGGACTTTGGCAATCATGAGGACTATAGTATTCTTTGTGGTCTTTATGGAGGATGACGATGACTGCGGCATCTGGAGTCGGGAAGCTCTGTGATTTCTTTATCTCTCGGGGTTCGAGAGCCCCGCGCGTTTCATAGAATTTCCCAGATTGGATAGGATACTTGGTCCAGTGTATGTTCTGAGGATTTTTGAGATCGATCGTTGCGGCAAAGTCCATGAGGGCATTATTGATGGTTCGGACCATATTTTTACTTCAGAATTCAGTTTCTGTACTTTTGGAGTCAAAAGTACCAAAAACTTCGGGGGTGGCAACGGAGTTTTCCATCATTTGCCCTCGATTCTTTATGTTCACATCATTGCCACCCCCGATCCCCCTTGATCATGAATGCATGATGCATGAACAAGAATGGATAAAATCCCGAAAGTCTGCTTCTATTGCTTCCTTTTCTCTCTCTGTCAGTCGATCGAGTCTCGATCCATGAAAGTACCGTGCGAATACCTTCTCGAGATTGGTATCCCAGGCGAGATATGCTTCTCAGAAGCCAAATGCCATGATAGCAGAAGATGTATATCATCATACCCCTGGGAGTTTCTGAAGGAGTGATTTTTCTCTCGGGAATTTTCCAGCATAGTCCGTCGAAATTATACTTGCAGTCTTGAGAAGATTGCGAGCACGTGAATAGTATCCCATTCACTGATAGTATGGAAAAAATACTTCGTAGGAAGCTCATGCGAGGGCATGTACTGTCGGATACACTTTTAGGATGCGATCGAAGTATCCTCGTACTCGTTCGACTTGTGTCTGCTGAAGGAATATTTCTGAGAGCCAGATTCGATACGCGAGTATATCTTGTTCGATGGTATAGTCACGCCACTCGAGATCATGTCGACCATTTTCCTTATACCACTCTATGAGAGTCATCCAAGGGAATGTGAGAGAAGGTTCTTTCATAACATAAATATAATGAAAACTGATTTTTTCGCAAAGAGATCATCAAAAAAAGCTCTTAAAAAAGTCCACAAAACACTACATTTTGTGTTGCAAAGACCCCATGAAATACTATAATACAAAACAATATCATTTCTTCTTTTATGAATACTCTTTCTCGCTTGATTGCGACATTCCTGGCAGTCGTATCTGTAGGAGCACTCGGATACTATGCGTATACACTTTCGAGTCGTACGCTTACGCTTCCATTTTCTGGATCAGAAAAACAATATGGGGATACACTTATTCTGGCGGTATCACCTCCTTCCTTGCGATTTGGAGACCACTCTGATACTCTTATTGATCCGACTGCGCTCGAATCTTCACTTATGAAGTGAGGAGTAGTTCTTCAAAAAGAATCTCTTTCGGGAGAGTATAGTGTCGAGTCGAGTAGTGCATTTGTGCGTATTCGAGATATATCTCCAGAGAAAAATGATACTCTACCCCTTATCCTGAGCGCAGATCTCTATAATAAAAATACAACAACACCCTATCGTCTTTCTCGAGATATCGCACTCTATCCTTCAAATACTCCGAGAGATCTCTCGATCGAGAGAGAAGGTGATCCACGAGATCAAAAATATAATATTTCCCTCTATGGTTTGGAAGATTATACACCAGATCAGATTCGATATTATGTTCACTATGAGTCTTCCTCTGATTGTAGTATCGTTTCGTGGGGAGCACCCAACCCATATCAGCCCTATTATCCTGCATACAAATGAGTATCGATTGTCTCTGGAGAGACTGCATCATCATCACTTCTTCCTTCATCCCCTTGGATATATAAAGAGATATTTCCAGTCATTTCTACTCCGTCATCCAAAGATGGTCAAAAATGGATCAGTCAAATCCGACTTCCTTATGATCTTTCGCAGTCAAGAGTTTGTATTGTTGCCGGTGTCGCAGGGCAGTATCGAGTCCTTGAAGATCGCTTGAATGAGCTATTTACCCTCACAGGAGGTATGCTTCAAGCACTTTCCCCTGAATATGATATGAAGAGTCAGATAGAATTCCGATTCTCACATGATATTTATAGTGATATAGGAACCCTCTATAGTCCTGAGTACATCAGTCATCGGCATGATGCGAAGATCGCTTTCCTTAAGGCACTGAATATCACACCAACTATCAATATAGCTCCTGAAGATCTCATGCTCACTCCTGAGAGAGCCATACTGACACTCCCTTTAAAAGAAGGAGAGAAATATACATTTGCCCTCCAGGAACTCACCGATATTTATGGTCGAAAACAATCTTTTGAGTATAGTACTACTCTTAAAAGTGAGCCATTTCTCTCCCTCAAACTCTCAGAACATAAGCAAATATATACTCCGAGTGAGACAATTCAAGCAAAACTCTATACACTTCTTCCTCCGAAAAATACGTATTCACTCAAGCTCTGTCGGGTCGATCTTGAAGTTTATGCTCGACTTGAGCGTATGCTTGGTGATACTTCTCGTCTCGATCAGATGGTCATACCAGAGCTTCTCTCATCCAAAGAAGTATCAGATTGTAAACAGAAAGATATCGTCGTCTCTGCTGGTTGATATGTATCTCCTTTCACGATCAATGACTTTCTTCCCACAGATACGAAAAAAACAGGACTTTATGTTCTTGGTTTTGCAGAGGGAAAAGATACCGTGAGTTTTAAAAAATTTATCGCACCAATTATATTTTCCATAATCGATACTCATCTTACCCTGAAGGTCGATGCGAGCGGAAAGATCATGGTACTTGCGACGGATATAGCTACTGGAAAACCAGTACCTGATCAAGAAATCAAACTTCTGAGAAATATTTCTCGTACCCATACAGAAAAATGGGATCCAAATACAGGAAGAACTGATAAGATCTACCTCCCCCTTACGACAAGCGCATTTGCTACAGGGATTATCATAGGGCGTACAGATAGCCAATGATATATCGATACAAAAATTGATACCCTTACGGGTATAGATGAATATGATTCAAGTCCTTATGGACTCTCCTTTGATAGTTGGTGGGATTATGAAGGACGTTATGATAGTTTTCTTGTAGAATCTCGATCATCTGAGAGATTGGGGTACCTCGTAAGTACATGGAATGATGGAATTACAGGATACAACTTCGGGATCAAAGATTCTGATTACTCCTGGAGCAGTCGTCCAGACTTTACGACGTATCTTCATACTGATAGGAGACTCTATCTTCCATGAGAAAAGGTATATATCCATGCAATTCTTCGAAAAAATAGTGCTTCACTTCTGATTCCTGAAGATGAGATTTTCGATATCACTATATCTGATCCTCTAGGGCGAGAAGTCAAACGTGCGACACTCAAGCCAAACGAATTCGGATCTATCTCACTTGAATATGAAATCCCGAAAGAGGGAGCATTGGGTTCTTATAGTGTGAATGTCGCTTCCACGAATTCTCTCGAGTATATAGAGAATGGATGGTCGAATTTTCAAGTCGAAGTATTTAAAAACCCGACATTCACAGCGACGGTCGATCTTAAGAGTCCTGATCTCGAAAATGATACAATAAAAGATCTCCGAAAAACTCCGAATACAGATCCATACAATCCTTGGTATACGGATGTCTATAAGGGAAATTTCACTATCGAAGGGATCATAAAGGCAAAGTACTATAATGGAGCTGAGATCAAAAATACACCATTTACCTATCGCGTCTACCGAAGTGATTATTATGCAGATGATTATTGGGGAGACTGTTTTTGGGGATGTTATTATGAACCACCAGTCGAACAATATACCGAATGAAGTGGTACTATCGACGGTGAGTGATACGGCATTATCCGAATCCCAGTAGAGTTTTCATCATTTTATAGTGACTATACCTATACAGTCGAAGTCACGTTACGTGATGTTCTTACCGGTGAGGAGGTCACGACACCAGCATCTTTGGTCGTGAAACTTCCAGAAGCCTATAAGTCATTTTCACCAAATAATCCTCTGAATTTTATTCCAAAGAAGAAAATCCTCGTTCCAGGAGAGGGCCTGACAGGAGAAGTAAAGCCAGCTTATGGAAAGTGGGATACGAGTCTGATCGGGAAGTATCGATATGAGATTCTCGAGCGACAATATACTGAAGCACTCATCGATGATATCCGTGCAGGAAGTATGCGTATTACAACTCCTGTAGATCGTGTCATTGCGAGTGGAAGTATCACAAAAAAAGAGATCTCAGAGAAGCTCGTCGGCATGAAATCAGGAGAGTATCATCTGAAGATTATTCCTGTGACTCTTTGAGCCGAGAAGCCACCAGAGGAGAGTATCTCTGATACAATCTTCTATATTTCATGAGATTTCTCTACCCTTAAAGACAATACTCTTCGGGTCGTTCCAGAACATACTATCTATAAATCAGGAGAGAAGGCCCGAGTGATGATCCAAGTACCATTTACAGGATCATATATTCTCATCACCAAAGAAAAATGAGGAGTGATCGATCGAGAATATACGTATCTTACCGGAAATACGCTTACTCGAGAATATACTATCGATGATACGATGAGGCCAAATGCTTATATCGGTGTCGTGGCACTTCATCCAGGACAACGAGCTGATTCCAAAAATCGTACCTATGCTGTCGGTTACGGTGAAATCGTCACAGATATTGCTGATAAAAAGAGTATCTTGACTCTTATACCAGACAAGAGTACATATAAAAATCGGGAAAATGTCAGTGTCGATGTCACTCTCACTGATCGATCGGGAAATCCTCTGGAATGAGAAGTCACTGTCATGGTCGTCGATGAGAGTTTGATCCGACTGCTCTGAAACATCGACCTCGATATCATACCAAAATTTTATCAAAAATATCCATTTACTGTCAAAACGGCACTCTCAGCGATCGGCATAGAACGTGATAGATTTCTCTCACGTAAATGATCTAACGGGGGATGAGGAAATAAATGAGGCGAGTGAGCTCAGATTTCTTCTCGTACTCTTTTCCAAAATACGGCTTACTATAATCCAAGTCTTCGTACAGACTCTCTCGGGAAAGCAAAAGTGATATTTCCACTTCCAGATAATATCACGGACTATCGTATCATCATGGTGGCCAATACTCGTGATTCGAAATTCGCGGTAGCCGAGAAGACCATAGAAGTTCGTAAAGACTATGTACTCGAGGTTGCAGCACCGACGATACTGAGATCGGGAGATACATTTACACTTACGGCCTCAGCATTTAATAATACTAAGCGCATCACCCCGGTAGATATCATCCTGACTCTCTGATCTGGCGATAAGAAGATCGAGAAAAAATGATCTCTTTCTCTCGATGTTATGGAGAGAAAGGCTCTCGATTTCACTCTCGAAGTCCCGTCTTCTTGGAAAGAGAGTATCCCGTATACACTTGAGCTTCGAGAAAAAGATACCATACTTGATAGTATCACACATAGCATCACTCTCCCATCACCTCCGATAGTGACACAGAAAGTTCGTTCGATTCAGATATATTCAGGAGCAACATTTACTTATACTCTCCCAAAATCACTTCTCTCAAATACTGACGCGAGTCTTTCGAGTGTCGAGATTAGCATCTCTTCGACGTATGCGACCCAGATTGCTCAGGGTATTGCCTCACTCCTTCAGTATCCATATGGTTGTATCGAACAGACGATATCTTCCACACTTCCGAATCGTATCGCCCTTTCTCTCGCAGATACGCTGAAACTCCCTCTTGA
Source organism: Candidatus Altimarinota bacterium (assembly GCA_043770315.1). Classification (GTDB taxonomy): domain Bacteria; phylum Patescibacteriota; class Gracilibacteria; order BD1-5; family UBA2023; genus JAGOMW01. The sequence continues at coordinate 12,854 of JAYVIJ010000040.1, forward strand.
TATAACTAAAGCTCAAGAATATACGAAAAAATGACTCCAGAAAATATTGCGTATGCAGCATTTCAGTGGTGGCTGGGTCTACTGGGAATGAGCCAATGAGCCCAATGCTCACATCACTCCTTATGTCCTTCGTTCACTTCTCAAGTTCCAAGAGCTCGGGGAAGATATACCACAAGAAGTATTTACCAATGGACTCAATTATATCGTAAACAACCAAGCGGAGTATGCAAAAGATCAAGATGATCTTGCAGAAGCAGTCTGGACACTCGCACTTCTCAAAGATACTCATGCACTCATGTGGTGGAGTCAGATAGATACTGCTCGTCTTTCTCGACATGGCTATGTTTCCTATGCTTATGCGGCTCAGAAACTTGGGAAATATACTCCAGAGATAGAAAAGATGATGCTTTCCTGACTCACAAAGGCGGATGAATCTTGGTATTGGAGTCAATATGCTGATACAGCACTTATCGCACAATTATTTATCGATCGACAAGATTCCTCGAAAGCGATTTCACTTATTGATCCACTGATACGTGATCTTGATTTGACATCATATTATGTATCCACTCAAGAGAAGATTCAGACACTTCTTGCACTTATTTCTCTCTCAAAAACACAGTCAAAAATCACCTCACCACTTGGTATTGCCCTTCGATCAGAGAAGCTCATTGCTGATCTGCCTCTTACTTCAGAGAATCCGACAAATTCGATTCTCTCAAGTCGAGAGAAGGTCGGCGTGTCATATACACTCAAGCGTGATAATACGAAGATGCCCCTCTATGTCACGACGATCATATCCGACCGTCCAAAGGACATGGTGAATATGAGTCCTTATGCAACATGAGGTGTCAGTATCAGTCGAACCTTTGAACTCATCGAAGAGTCGAAATGAGTCGATGATCGAGGAGAATTTATTGTTCGATCTCCTGTCACGACCTTGACGTTCCAAAAATGAAGGCTTTATAAAGTTATACTGAAGGCAGATGTTCCAGTCGGATCAAGTCGTAATCTCTCTCTTGAAGACTTCTTTCCAGGAGGCTGGAGACCGATAAATGGTATATTTAATACGGAAAAAAGTCTTCTTCAAAATACGAGTTCATCATGGTGGAGTTATGTTGAGTCACGTGAAGATCGACTCCTTGCACATCGAGACTATGTTTATGGAGATGAGAAATCTCTCGAGTACTCATACTATATACGTCCAGAATCTCTCGGAGAATACCTCCTCCCTCCAGCTACAGCATATCTCATGTATCGCCCGGAGATTCATGCATATACGAAGTATGAGCGGGTAAAAGTCATAGAGTAAACCTTTTTCTCTTAGGTCCATAGTCCATTCGCAAATAAAAATACACTTTTAACTTCTTATTCCACTTGATCTATGAGAAGCACCGTCTCTTAATTCTTCATTCAGCTCGAAATATTTTCTTACTCCATTCGAATTATGAGAACCGAGTTCTCTTAAAACTGCATTCCGTTCAGAAAAAATACAAGTATTATTTCCTCACTCCATTTGTTTTATGAAATGTCCAAAATGTAAAAATCTCGATACAAAAGTTATCGATTCTCGAAGTACTGAAGATGGGAAAGCTATCCGCCGACGTCGTGAATGCGAGAAGTGTGGAGCAAGATTTACGAGTTTTGAACGTCTTGAGTTTGTATCATTCCTCGTGACGAAATCTTCAGGAGAGAGTGAACCATATGATCGTACCAAAGTCGTAAATTCGATGATGAAAGCCCTCACAAAGAGAAGTGTGAATCCCGATAAGCTCGAAGATATCATCAATACTCTCGAAAATGAATGGGCACAAAATAAACAAGGTATCACTTCGAAACGTATCGGAAAGGATATCCTTCGCAAACTTCGAGATCTCGATGAAGTAGCATTTCTTCGGTATGCATCGATCTATCATAACCATGAAAGTGTGAAATGATTTGTGAAATTCATCGAAGATGAACTTGGCTAGAATTATTATATGCAGATCATTTATGACATAGTATCTTATGAGAATGCCAAAATGATGTACCTTAAGTATGAGCGAATTCGGAAATCGATATGAGAAATCTTAAACTAAATTTGCCAGGCGATATAAAGCTGATAATATGAGAACGACACTTGACTTTAATTTATTGGAACCACATATACAATCATCATCTACTATTACACTCGTTCCTCTTGGGACGACTTTTCTCCATGGATCACTCATTTCTCATGAGCTTATGGAACTCCTTGATCACGCTCAGCAAGCAAAAGAAAAAGTACTGATTCTCTATAATCGCCGTGGATCAGGACGTGCTTGGATCTGTCAAGATTGTGGAGAGTTTCCACTCTGTCCTCACTGTGATATCGCTCTTGCATATCATACGAGTCCCAAGCGACAACTCATCTGTCATCAATGTAGTTATACCGTATTCGTTCCAGTAGAATGCCAAAAATGTAGAGGTATGAGATTTCAGCCAGTTGGTATCGGGATACAGAAAATATCAGATGATCTTCATTCACTCCTCCCGAATACGAATCTCCTTCGTATAGATTCTGATACAGTACTTGAAAAATCGAAAATCCTCTCCCATGTATGAGATATCGATATTATCATTGGAACCCATGCTCACATCTCACTTCTCCATCATGGAGATATTGCCCATATCGTATTCCTATTATTTGAGTCAGACCTTACTCTTCCAGACTATCGAATGGAAGAAGATGTCTATCATATGCTGGAATATGTGAAAAAATCAGGAAAAAATCTTTTTATCCAGACATATACCCCAGACCATCCACTCCTTTCACTCATTATTGAAGGGAATTATCAGGATTTTCTTCGGGATATGAGTCGTGAAAGGAAAGCATTTGATTATCCACCTTATAGTCAATTTGCTCTTCTGCGAATTCGCGATGCTCAGAAAGAAAAAGTTCAAGATATCATGGTAAAACTTCTCAATAAAATTACTCAAATTAAAGAAGATACCATTTTTCTTGCATCGGATCAAGATATCTGGGAGAGATTTGCAGGTGAGTGGATGCAAAAAATCATCCTTAAATGATCCAATCTTGAGCCTCTTCTTGCACAATTGGAGGTGGAGATAGTCAGAAATCGCGCGGTCACGCTCGAAAGAAGATAGTTTCTAGAGTATGATCTCATCCTTTTTCGATATACTCCACATAAGCGCCCCGAGTATCACTATACCAAACAATACAAAGAATCCACCATATCCGAGCATCTCAAGCATAAGTCATCCAAAGACGAGACCGATGACATTTGCTGCATTTTGGAGTATTTTCATAGGCCCAGCAGAAGCATTTGAGTCAATCTCTTTAAGGTTGAGAGTTTTTGCATAAATGCTATTATAGGCATCAAGAAATTGGTTTTGTCAGAGAGACATTCCACAGGAATACCCGAGACTATTGATAAGTGCAAGACCGAGAAATATAACCGTAGTCGTTCCATTAAATGAGCCATCAGCTATAAATGCCATCATACCCATACCGATAAGTGAAACTCACGAAAGACCAAGTCCAGTAAATGCTACGGTTTTGATACCGACTTTTCCAGCGATTTTTCCAGCGACTTCCTGGAGTCAGAGAGCAGGGATGGCTATACATGCGAGAAGTATGTAGCTCCATCCATGTTTTATATTATCGAGAAAGCTCACGAGAAATGTCGAGGCAAATGTATCCCAAAAACCAAATATAAGTACAAGGGTCATCGTCCAATATATCACAATATATATGGGCATATGACTCATGATTTTCCATATTGTTTTTGCTGTACGTACAATTTCTATAGCGAATTCTTTCCAGTCGATTTTACTTGTTTCTTTTTGTTTCGGTTTGAGGAATATATATTTTGCTGTTGATACCACGGTCTCAAGATCGACAGCTGATATTTTTTCTGTGATATATTCTTTTACATTTTCGGCATTCATTTTTCGTATACCTACGGTAAATGAAGTCACATCAGAAAGGGTCAAACTCTCACTAGAATTATCGAAGAATCGGAGAGTAAAAACGAGGAATAATGCGATAGCACCACCAAGGAATACTATAGCTACAGTAGCATTCGTAGAGAGTATAAAACCAGAGACGACCAATCATACGAGCGATCAGAGTCCGTAAGTGATATTATTTCTTGCGAGTATTTTTCCATATTCACTCGGGTGCGCATGAGAGAGGATATAGCCAAATGTTGAAATATCATTGATCTCTTTCGTAAGACCATAACATACGGATGCGACGATGATGAGTACCCAATTCAAAGCACTACTAAAAAACCATGATATTAATCCAGAGAATCCCTCGGGGACGATAAGTTTTCAGGCATCTCATACGAGAGAGAAAACACCATAGATAAAATTAAAAAATATTGCTACGGCAACGAGTTGGGATATAGCTGCAATAATGAAAAGTTTTTTTGTAGAAAAATAGCGTTGAAGTATACCTATAGGGATATCGAGGAGCACTGCTATGAAGTTCGCAATTCCGAGAAATATACCTACGAGTGCTACACTTTGAAGCTGGAATGTAAAGAAGAATACCACAGAAAAGTGGAATACCATCCATACAAATCACTGGAGTGCATTCGTCATATAGAAATTCTTGAGTCTATATCCATCGAGAGTAGTATTTGCTGATATAATTACAGTATCATCAGTTACTCAATCCTCTGAATCAGTAGACTCTTGTATCTCAGTTGGATTTTCAGAAGAGGCTTCTATGGAAGTATTAGTTTCTTCAGGAAATATTGCTGCATCAGAAGATGGAGAAGAAATATCAGTTTCTGACATAAAAATAAAATAAAATAAAGGCCGAAGTCGGCCTTATACATTTATGGGTAACTCCTTTACAGATAGAACCTGTGGTATAGGTATTCCCGACCAAGGAATATATCCATGATAGACTATTTTTGTTTTTTTTGCGAGTTTCTAACGAGTATTGTAATATATTTTCTCTTTACAAGTCTTATATTTTTTTTCTAATCAGGTATCTGAGCAATACTTCTTATAAGATGAAGTTTGCTAGCTTGATGGTATTTATTTACAGTATCGAGTTCGAGACGAGTTTGTTTTTGCTTTTTGAATTTCGCGAGGAGCATTTCTGCTTCCTGAGCATTCTTTGCATCTTTCAAGGTATCGATCATTTCTATTGCTTCTTCCAGAAGGGCTCTATTTGCGCCGTCTACCTCTTTGCGTATCATGACCATTTCCACGATATAGTTCTCCCAGTTTTCTAATATATGACCTTGTTTTTCAGGGGTAAGTGCAGAAAAAATCACCGTTATATTATGACGATCCTCATCTGAAAGGGGTGACCGAGCGAGGAGTGTCTGGAGACGGACGTTGCCCATGGCATTGAGTCGTAAAAAAAGAAAACCAATACTGTTATTGTATTGGTTTTTAGGGATTTGCAAATTATTTCTTTATGCTGCATCAAGGAAGTCACCAGGAATACTTTCTTTATATATTGTATCATTCACAGCCTTTGAGGTAGCGATTTTTTCTACACGTCCAACTATTGCTAATACGCTTTCTTCAGTAGGGCTCGTCATCATCTGTTGGGTAAGCTCTGGATTGATGACCGCAATATGAGCCAATAAAGCCTGTTTGATAGTATCGGGACTTGAGTGAGTGAGCTCTTTTCCAGAAATCCTATAAGCAGATTCAATCGAATTTGATAGTTTTGTCTTTTCAAAGCTTGATGTAGGTCTATTTTGAGTCATGGGTGTATTATAACATTTATGATTTATAATTGCAAATTTTTATACTGATTATATAGTAAAATGCAAGTTGTTTTTAAAGTGAAAGGATTATCGACTTTTTTCCGTAAAAAGCAAATAGAAATATTTACTTTTTACAAAAATTATATCTGATACCGTATAGCTTCAAGCATTGGTTTCAGATTTTCGGGTATCTCCTTGGGCATTTTCGCATCGACGGTCACATACATATCACCAGTTTCCCCATCCATAGCACGTCATTTCCCAGATATTTTAAATTTGGTCCCTGGTTTTGTCCCGGCTTTTACCTTCAAAAAAAGATTTTTCCCATAGACAGTGCGGATGCTTACCGAAGTGTCATAGAGAAAATCAAAAAACGGTATTTCTACTACCTCCATCACATCAAGGTTCGGTTTTATCGTTTCTTTTTTGGGCTCTTCATGAGTATTTTTTGGTTTTTTTTGTTTTGTTCCACCGCGACCTCAGAAGAGATCCCCAATATCGAATTCGATACCACCACTTTGTCTCGCACCTCCTCAAAATTGAGAAAAAATATCTTCGAATCCTCAGAATCATCATGATGAGGATTGAGCATATGATCATGAGCGATAGGACTGATTACTATTTCATCCCATTCCACCAAATGGATTTCCATCAGCAGAACCAAATTGGTCATAATTCTTCTTTTTTGTACTCTCTGAAAGAGTTTGGTATGCTTCGTTGACTTCTTTGAATTTTGCTTCTGCATTTTTATCATCTTTATTTCTATCAGGATGATACTGCATTGCCATTTTTTTGTAGGCTTTTTTTATCTCTGCTTCAGATGCAGACTTCGATATACCGAGAATGTCATAATAATTTTTTGCCATAAGAATATTTTATAGAAAAAATAGCACCTGTCAAAATAAGGTGCTATTTATTTGGCTATTTAAGGTCATCGATAGCTTTTTTTATAGCACGAATAAGTGCATGCGGGAGAACTCATGGATCGATACTTTTTTGACCATGATGAAGATGAGTCTGTATTATGCCACTGGTATATCGAGATTCATTAAGCAATCAGGCGATACTATGGATATTCTCATAGCGTAAAAACCAGAGTACATCATCACTTGTAATTTTAATTTTATCGTCTATATATGTTTGTGTGATTCATTTTGAAATTGACTCTCTCCATTTCGTATATCCATCGACAATATGAAATACATTGATGGATACGTCTCGAAGTTCTCTGAGTGATTGAGTTCAGACCGATGAGCCAATCTCATATAACTGCGTACTTGCAGAGGTTTTGTTATCAAATACCGAATCACTTCTATATGTGTGTCCGTATGCTCCATTTCCATAGTCTATAGGCCCATTTTCTCTTGTACCATCTCATGGAGTTCTACTCGATGATGGAAGCCATGTAGGATCAAGCTGAGTACTCATGTGATGAGAATTATAGTATAAGTATATTGATAAATTTCACTCTGCAAATCCTTTTATAGAAATCTTCCGATTTGCGATTCGAATGAATTTTCATATTATTTTCTGTATGAAAAAATCCCTCGATATTATTGATAAAATTCTCAAAAATCTTACTTCTACTCCTTGAGTCTATCAAATGAAAGATAAGGGAGGAAAGGTTATCTATGTCTGAAAGAGCGTGAATCTGAAATCTCGAGTCTCTTCTTATTTTCGTGATATGGGGAGCCTCACTCTTGCTAAGAAACAAATGGTGGGGAAGATAGAAAATATCGAGATTATCCTGTGTCAGACAGAGGTCGAAGCTCTCGTACTTGAAACGAATCTCATCAAGCACTTGACACCTAAATACAATATCCTCATGAAGGATGATAAGAATCTTGCCTATATAAAAATTACGAAAAATCCTATTCCAGAAATATTTCGCACGCGACAGAAGATAAAGGATGGTGGAGTATACTTTGGTCCATATACTCAAGGCTCAAATGTCTATGAGTCAATACGAGAACTCAAAAGAATATTTAAAGTGCGAAATTGTAAGATGAAATTTGCAGAAAAATCATCTCAATCAAAAGAAGTAATAATTATTGATAAGGCAGGAAAGACTCCTCCATGTATGGATTATTATATTTGACTCTGTCCAGCCCCATGTCTTCTCGAAGGGTCAAAAATATGAGAGCATTCTGATAATGTCGAAAGGATGAAAAAATTTCTCCAAGGAGAACAATCGTGACTCCTTGATGAAATGAGAATGAAGATGCAAGATCATGCAAAGAAGCTCGAATTCGAAGAGGCTCAGAAGATAAAAATCCTCATAGATTCTATAGGAGTCCTTTCAGAGAAACAAATAGCTCGTGATGTCATACCATGAAACCATGATATTTTTATAGTGTTAGAAAAGTATGAAAAGTATCATATTGGTCTAATGCAAATTAGAAATAGTCAGATTATTTGAGTATTTCGCCATACTATAGTATCTCCGATAGAAACACGAGATGAAGTGGTTTCGCAGTTTCTTGCTCGTCAATATATAGTTGATATATGAACTGAATCTTGAGAACTCCTTGAGTTTCCAGATTCGCTTATAACTATCGAAGAAATTACTGATCCAATACTTTCGGATTTTCTCCGAGAACAAAAAATAGAGATTATACATCCGACTATAGGAGCTCGGAAGGAGCTTCTTGATTTTACCTTGAATCAAGTCCGAGAATATGCATATAAAAGTGAGCTTGCCACACTCGAGCAAAATACTCTTACTCGAACACACATGGCAAATATACTCGAAAGACTTGGGTATAAAGTACCAAAAAAAGGAGAGATTATCTTCGAATGTTATGATATTTCTCATACCCATGGTCAATTTACGTATGCATCTCGAGTGCTTCTATCTAATGGAAAACCCGATACGAGTAGATATAAAAAATATAAAATAAAGTCACTTCAGGCAGGGGACATAGATGACTATGCATCACATAAAGAAGTCATGATGCGACGTATAATCGAGTGAATCGAATTACAAAACCTCCCTCACCTTATAATCATTGATGGAGGAAAGTGACAACTTTCTAGTGCAATATCAGGGATTGATCTTGGTATCAAAAATTATGAGTTTCAGTCAGAACAGATTCTTCCTACTGAGAGACAAGATATACCTCAGCGCAATGAGATACCGATATGTTCTATCGCAAAAAGAGAAGAAGAAATATTCATACCTGGAGATAAGCATCCTATACTATTTGAGAAATGATCACCAGAGCTCATGGTTCTCCAAAAAGCAAGGGATGAGTCACATAGATTCTCTATCACAGCGAATCGATCAGCACGTATGAAAAGTATGAAAAAGAATATTCTGGAAGAACTTCCAGGATTTGGTCCTGTCACTCGAAAAAAACTTCTCAAACTTGCAGGAAATATCGACGAGATCAAGAATCTCTCTCTTCTTGATCTTCAATCAGTCTGCACGAAAGTACAGATAGAGACACTGAAAGATCACGGTATTATCTAGTTTGTTTATAAGTTAGAGCTTGTAAATTTCATGCTACCATTCTTCAGTATCGATGCATTATTTTTTCAGCCGTTGATATCTCTTTTGAGGGAATATAAAATTCGGGATCTACTAAGGTTGCTCCAATTTCTTCCAAATCTCATATTTTGATACAACGTCCTTTACTATCCTCTGGGTCAGGGCAATTAAACATACTTCTTTCAAGCCTCCATATAAAACTTTCTGATACTTTCAATTCTCTGAGTTTTTTAATGATTTGTTGGTCATCAAAAGTATGATAACTCACTTCAAAAATATCATCATCTTCATTTCCTGGAAATTTTTCAGTAATAATTCAGAGAATTCTCCCTTGAGAATCTTTTGCTATTCCATATACTTGCGGCAACTGATTTCTCAGTTCTGGGAATTTTCTCCAAAGGTAAGCGATAAAAGCATATTCATAAGGAAAAGAATAGAGAAGTCATAGATCCCAATCTTTCCTATGCTTTAAAACCAAGTCAATTCAACCTTTTGTTTTTCATAGAAGAAATATTGATGACTTAATTTCACCATTCGATCTTTTAGAAACCCTAAAGGGAGATGCGCTTAAAAGACTAAATCGATCAAGTATATCAATTCAGTCACTTAAATGACTTCTATTGGAATCAAGGAAATTTGTCATTTAAGTAATTTAATATTTAAATATTTTTTGTCAAGAGTCTTCATACTATAAAATTTATGTATATTCTTGCCTTTGAGACATCTTGTGATGATACATCTGTAGCAGTCATGAAAGATGATATCTGTATAGCTCTTTCGACACGGACTCAGCTTGAGCATAGTACTACAGGTGGCGTCGTACCAGAGGTCGCTGCTCGCAGTCATGCGAATGCGATATTTCCCTGTATCGAAGATGCTCTAAGAGATGCGAATATAGAACTCGATGATATCGATCTTATTGCTTGTACTGAGAAGCCATGACTTCTTCCATCACTCCTTACTGGTATGACAGTAGCAAGTACACTCGCTCTCAGCATGAAAAAACCGATATATTGGATCGATCATATTGAGTCACATATTTTTGCGAATTATCTTGATCGAAGTGAAAGCGATATCGTATTTCCAGCGGTAGTACTTACTGTATCAGGCTGACATACAGAGATATATCACTGGAAGAGTATGTTTGAACTTTTTCTCATAGGACAAACTCGTGATGATGCTGCAGGTGAAGCTTTTGACAAAGTGTCGAAGATGATGTGACTATGATTTCCAGGTGGTGCTATCGTTTCAAAATATGCAAAAAACTATTATGAAAATCTTCAAGGAAACTGAAATAAGATTTCTAGAAAACGGCTTTTTCCTGAAGTACTTCTTGAGAAGGAGTCTCTTGATTTTTCCTTTTCTGGCATTAAGACAGCAGTTAAAAGAGATATAGATATGAGAATAAAAAATTCGAGTAGTTTATCAGAAGAAGATAGGGGAGAGATTGCTTATGAATTTGAAGAGGTTGTCACGACGATACTTGCCAAAAAGCTTCTTCGAGCACTCGAACAAACTGATGCAAAAATGATGCTTCTTGCAGGCTGAGTCAGCGCGAATTCGAAGTTACGCGAAAAGTTAGAATGATTCGGTCGAGAACAGGAAATACCTTTCCTTTCGCCAAAAAAAATTATCTATTCTATGGACAATGCTGCTATGATAGGAATTCGTGCATATTTTGGTCATAAGTATTCGAAATAAGAGATAATTCTTTCTGAAACCATGACTGGAGAGAGAGTCAATAGATTTATTTTGTTTCAAATCCATTTTTTCTATATAATACAACTGCTTTTATATATTAATTATTATTATGGTAACCAAATCTTCAGCTACTAGTGTTGATCTTTCAACAGAAAAAACAGGCTCTACCCAAGGAGCGATGATCGTAATGCTTATAGCCTCACTTCTTCTCAATACTTTATGTTTGTATTTTCTTTTGGGATACTCTTTTGAGTTCAAAACTCTTTCAAAAGGTGATAATGCAGCACAGGATTGATCTGTAGGTATTCGAAAAGTACTTCTCGATCTTGAATATGAAAAGGTTGGATGAAAGGAGAACTATGATATCCTTCAGAAATATACTCAAATGCAAATAAAGGAACAAATTCCTCAAATAAAGAGCGCTTTGGAAGGTGGTACTACTCCATCAGCACAGCAACCTTCTGGTTCAACTGCTGCACAAGGTACTATGTCTCCAGATGATGTGAAGAAAATCCTTGATGATGCAAGCATTGAATGAAACAAAGCTGCTACGATTATTGCTATCGAATATTCTGATATGGAATGTCCGTTTTGTATGAGACAATATCATGATACCAAGCTTTTTCCTACACTTCTTTCCCAATACGGGGATAAGGTATCTGTAGCATTCAAAAATAATCGATGAGTCAATCATAAAGGTACTGAGGCAAAAGCTCTTGGTGCACTTTGTGCAGGAAAACTCGGAGGTGATGTTGCATACCAAAAATTCTATAAGGGAGTTATGGATCGATCGACCAATGAATGAGGTGTGCTTGATCCAGCAAAACTTTCAGAGGTAGCAAAGGTCGCAGGAGTTGATCTGGCAAAATGGCAATCATGTGTCGATACGAAAGAAACACTCCCTCGATTTGCAGCTCAGACAAGTGAAGCTCAGAAGTATAATCTCGGTGGAACACCAGGGACACTTCTCATCAATGTAAAAACAGGAAAATATGCTACCGTAGAAGGTGCATATCCGTATGCGACATTTACGGCGAAGATCGATGAGCTGATGAAATAATCTAATGCAATAAAAAATCCCTCGAAAGAGGGATTTTTTATTTCCTTCGCCAATCATGAGGGAAGTGATTTGAGATGAGGGCATTATTTACTTCCTCAAGAGCAATATCTATAGATTCATATCTTATGATGATATCCCCATCAGGAAGTGTACATTCGAGTGACTCACCCCGAAGATATCGATCGAGTTCTTGTTCATTATTGATAGTGTATACGGTTCTAGATGTTGTATCGATATATCGATAAGCAAAAGGTTCAAATGATATTCTCCCCTCATCTAAAGCAGCTATCTTTTCTCAGAAACGCATAAAGTAAAATTGCTTTCTGAGATTTTCGAGTTCTCTATGTTTTTTCACGGCAAGGATTTTGCCTGTATGTTCATAGAGTATAATACCATCTTTAAGGATTTGATTTTGGAAGTGCCCTTTATATGTTTTTATTGCTTCATTCACGCTTATCACGCGAGGCTTTTCTTCTATTTTTAGAGAAGATATCTTTCGTATTTTTGCTACGAAAAATCAACCTGTATGATCAATGTGTGGCCAGAAGTGTTTCTCATAGATGATCTCAAATGAATTTGGATATTTTTGCTTGATACTCTCGAGTACTCATTCATTCTCGATGAGATTCATACTACAGGTCGAATATACCATTTCTCAACCGACTCTAAGTGCTATTATGGCTGCATCGATGAGCTTTTCTTGAAGTCGAGCTATAGTTTTTATGTTTTTTATATGCCAGTGTTTTGTCGCATCAGTACCTTTAAACAGAGTGCCTTCACCGCTACAAGGTGCATCGAGAAGTATACGGTCGAATATTTCTGGAGTTGTACGAAAATACTGCCCAGGATAAAGTGTCACACCGATATTGTCACTTCCCATACGATCGAGATTTTGAAGGAGCTGAGGAATACGTTCACGAGTAGGTTCATTGGCAATGATAAAACTATTGGGGTAATGCTCTCTGAGTTGGGTCGTCTTTCCTCCAGGACTTGCAGCCATATCCAGTATGACGAACTCATCTTTATGGATTTTTCCATCAGTAAGTATATGTACGGATGTTGCTGCAGCCAGCTCTTGGATATAGAAATTTCCAACTAAGTGATCCAAAGTAAAACCAATACGTCTTTCGAGAGGATCAAAATCATCAGATCTCCCAAGAATAAATACATTCGGTATATAGGTATTTTCTAAAACAAATCCATATTTTTTTAGAAGTGCTTGTACTTCTTTTTCCTTTCCTGGTCTGATACGTATCGTTCGAGGTATTCACTTCTCTAAAGCAGCTAAAAATATTTTTAGCCCTTCGGGCTTTTCATGAAAGAAGGTATCACGGAAATATTCGATGAAGCGAGGGTTTATTGACATTGATAGATTAACTAATAATATTGAACTCTATTTTTATAACTCTTAAAACTATGAATACTGCTAAGCCTGTCTATATTGATCCAATAGATTGAATCAATGAGCATGATCTTACCTCCGTAGTTGATGGAAACTGAAAATGAAAGATAGTCTATATCGACAAGAATAATCCGAAATTCATTGATGCATCAAATCTATTAGCAATGATTCGAAGAATTCAGAGTCGACCTTATTGGGAAAGGGTTCCTGTTGCGCGCATAAAGCAAGAAATGGGAGCATGAGTTATAAGAAGAAAAACAAAAATACAAGTATTGCTCCAAAGCATATCTGAAGCTAAAATTTAAATTTCCTTGCCATTTCACGATCGAGATCTCTCGATTTTATGCTTTCCTTTTTCTGCCATGTTTTTTTCCCTTTTGTGAGAGCAATACGGACTTTGATAAGATTTCATTTGCTATAAATCTGCATGGGAATAAGAGTAGCTCACATCTCTTTTATTTTGATTTCAAGTCTTTGGATTTCATTTTTTTTGAGAAGAATCTCTCGCTCACGTTTAGTTTCTATGATCCTGACACCTCACTTATAGTCACCTATATGGATGCCTGTAGCATAGGGATGTCATTTATTGATAAGAATATAAGATCACTTGAGATTCACGCTTCCATTTCGGATACTTTTTACTTCTTCCCCAAAGAGTTTGATACCTGCTTCATACTCTTCGAGTATTTCATAGTCGAAATGAGCTTTTTTGTTTTCTGCGAAGATGATTTTTGTTTTCTCTTTGGGAAGCATACGGAGATTATAGATAAATGTATGAAAAAGCAACTTGCATTTCGGTATATATATGATAAAATATAAATATTATAAATTGTCAAATATAAATATTTATGCGATTCATTTTGATTATTACATGCTTCTTTGGTTTCATGTCTCTTGCTTTTGCCCAAAGTGAGAGTAAGTCTGAATGAGCGAGTACAACTCAACATACCCCACACCCACCACATGATCATCCAAATAATGATCATATCAAAAAGCTCGATGAGTGACTGAGAAAATCAAGGAGAAAAGAGCAAGAAGAACCTGAAATATGATCTGTTACAGTTTAGAAAAAATATCTTTAAGTTTCTGTATCGCGAGTTTCTGGTCGATAAAAAATGGACTTGTTGCTATAGTGATATACCTTACTTGATGTATAAGATTTCTTATGCATTCAAGTTTCTTACTTTCATCAATAAAGTTCATTTCAGGGGCAAAAAAATCCATATCAAGATTGAGTACACTATTTTTGGGGGGAGTATATGCCATATGCTTGTCGAGTTCAAACTCATTTTCTATTCGGATCATCTTCCCTATGATACCAGCATTGATAGCTGGCTCTATATAGTTGCCGACATTACAGGAGAAGTTCGTGAATTCCCAAGCATAGCACTCCTCTTGTATTGCTTTCTTTGGATCGAGAGAATGTTCATTTTTCCAAAGATCTGAGTGTTCATCGATATGAATAAGCTCAAAACCTTTTTCTAGCACTCATTTCCTTAGTGCTTCAAGCCAGAAATAGAGAGCATGATTGTGGTTATCAAAAATTACGATTTCAGGAAGATCTCGATAGTTAGAAGTTTGGAGTCTTATGAAATTTTTGAGTCATTTGCACGATTTCAGTTTTCCATCTTCTCTCTCTTCAAATACTATTGCATCGCCGATTTCTATATCCTCCAGGGTTCACTCAATGATAGCGGGGATAGTGAGATATTTGTTTTCACGATTGGCATAAGAAAATGTATTATTTCCGACGTTGCCGCCAAGAATGTAAGGATTTGCATAAGGCATAAAATACAGTTGACAATTTTTAAATAAAGGCTAATATCTGAAACAGAATTATTTTTGTTTATGGCATATCGTGATTTTGATAATTACTATACCCCAGGTTATCCTAGGGAATGGAAACCAGAAGATTGGCAGAATAAGCTTTCTGGAACTACGCGATTATTTTCTCGCAGAGTTTGATATTATGTAAACCATCCAGATGAATATACCATTGCTTATAATAATCGAGATGAGAATTATAAGAAGTGAGAGTAGTTACCTTAGCACATCCCTCACAGTTCATTTTACATCGTAGGATACATCCTTGTGTCATATTTTTTCAGCTTTCTCTATGTGAGGAGTATTTTCAGCCTTCTTCGGTGTATGAGTCGAGTGGAGTCCATCGGCAGGAAGTGTCGGTGCTATAGAGATAAGCGGTTCTTCTGTCGCCTCACGATTGAGCATACTCTGTATGAGCCTTCCTGTTTCATTGGGGGCCGTCACATAATACATCGGCATAGTACCAGTCATACTTTGATTATCTCATTCTGTCATGATCTCTATCGTTCCAAAGTTAAAAAAGCTTCCAAGCCATCCAGAATATCGTGCGCTCACAGATTTTACTTTATCTCCTTCTATGGTATTGACGCTTGAGAGCATTCCAGACTGATTCACGAACATGATCTTTCCAGGAATCACCACATTATAGTCCATTTCGAGATCGATCATCTTTTTTCGATACCGACCGAGAAGTATCCACTGGAGAAATAAGAGGAGCACATCTATCCAGATGATCATGCTCCATGCTTCCTTCATGTGTGTAAGATATGATATGCTACTCCATATGATAAGTCCGATCAGGATGAGTTGATTGAGAACCGTTTGATTAAAAAATGATATAAAATATCTATCTCATTTTTCGAGTTCTATAAGGAGCTCTTTGTAATCGGTGCGTACTGTAGGGGTCCGATATATCTGTCTAAAGTGTACGATATAGTTCCATACAGAGAATACGAAAAGAATCACAGAGAATCATACACCAAGTATGATTGAGTATTGGGTAACTATATCTTTATGGTAGACAAAGGCAGTCCAGATATTGGCAATAGCCATGGTGAGGATCAATATAGGAGTGATGATAAGTGCAAGAGCGTATATCCAAGATCGTTTTATGATGAGGACTCGACTCACTCAGTCACTAATAAGATTTTTGATCGTATTGGTCTCGCTTTTGAGATCGAAAGACTTAAATACAAGTGAATAAAGTTTATGAAAAGGAATCATTCGAATAGAAAATGAGAAAATAGGATAAGACGTATTACTTTTGCATTTTTTGTATTACTTCATCGAAAACCTCATCAGGAGACTTTCCGCTCGTATCTACGACGATATCATAAAGATCCATGTCGTATATGTGGACACCATAGTACTTCATATAGCGCTCATTTTCACTATCTCTTCGTATTTCGATATTTTTCGATGCTTCTTCTATATTAAAGTGTGATTCTACATCTGATCGAGATTCATCATGAAATATCCTTTTTGCTGCCTCATGACTTTCTACTTGGAGAAATATTTTGAGTGCATGGGGAATGAAGTGAAAAGCAAGACGACCATCGATGATAAAATTATCTTCTTCTTTTCCAAGATTTTTCTGATGATCATCGAGTATATGATCAATGATTCACCCATCAGACTCTGCCTCTCTTCAGAGATCGATCAAGGAAATACCTCTTTCAGCAGCCATATCTCGCATAAATCATCCAGTAGAATATGGTTTGTATCAAAATTTTTCTGAAAGCCTTCTTCAAAGAGTACTTTTTCCAGCACCGTGATGTCCTCCAAGGGTTATAATCATAGGATACAATTATATGTAAATAGGAGGAAAGTCAATTATCGGATTTTCCATTTTTCTATTTCCTCCAGAGTCATATCCGTTATAAAATCTTCTTTATAATAGAGGTTACTCTTTGGTCGACTTTTTCTTTCGGATCCATTTCTTATAAAGGTGGTTTCTTTTTGTAGGCATTTGGTATCCATACAAAGAAATGATGAATTGATTCCTTCTGGAAGGGGAGGATTTATCGGACGAATATATCCACGAACGATCAATTCTTCTGCTAAAGCATGATATATCGGACCAGCACCAGTCACTCAAGATATATCATCCATACTTTCATGATTCGTATTACCTACCCAGACACCGATAATGATTTCTGAATTGTATCCTATTGCCCAGTTGTCCTTAAAGTCAGTACTGGTCCCAGTTTTTACAGCAAAAGGAATTGAGGTATTGAGGATACTTGAGATACCGAAAGTGCGTGCACGATTCGATGCATTCGATAGCATATCATAGATCAAAAATTTCTCCTGTTTCCCTATATCAAGCAAGGATCGATATCATGTAATAGTATTTTCGAGCGAGAGCTCTACTCCACCGAGAGAAATACTATAACCATAGTATCCTGCTTCATGCTCAAGATCGAATCCTATATTACGAAATCGTTCATATATTCTTCCTATTCCGATTTTTTCAGAAAGACGTACGGTAGCACTATTGAGGCTATTTCAGAGTGCTTCTCCCAGAGAAATTGGTCCATATGCTTTTGGAATATAATTTTGTGGCACATAGGATATCGTATCATTCGCTGTTTCATAGACTCTCGTTTCATCAAGGATCAGACTTTCAGGGCTTCATCATCTCTCGAGAGCAAGCTCATAGATAAATGGCTTTAGAACTGATCCAACAGATCGTTTACGAACAATCATATCTACAGCACTTTCTCGAGTATTAAGACGGTTTCCTATGTAAGCAAGTACTTTTTTCTCTTTTTCTGACCATATATAGATGCTACCATTATGGACATTCTTCTCTTCAAGAGGGAACAAAGTAGCCTCGAGGACATTCGCTGCATATTGGCTTATTCCCATATCAATGCTCGTGACGAGAGTGATATCATTGCTTTTACAGAGGTCTATAGGAACTTGTATGATAAAATTTTGGAGTGAATTATCAAGGCTGATACAATATGAGGTTATCTCATTTTTTATACGATCCGTAAGAAAGGGGAATATATTTGTAAATTCAAGCTTTTCTCTTTTTGGGATTGATTCGTATGAAGGTGTAATACTCAATTTCTCCTCGAGCAGACTTTTATATGCTTCTGCCCCGAGAGTTATATTTGGATATTTGATTCGGGCTATTATTTCTAGACGAGATGAGTCTTTAAGTGTCGATATTTTTTCTGAAGGGAAGTATATATCAAGTGCTCACTGAATTCCATATATACCATTTCCCATATAAATAGAATCGAGATATTTCTTGAGAATTTCTTCTTTCGAATATTTAGTTTCTGCGATGATCGCCCAAAAACCTTCTCTCATCTTTTGCGGGATTGTCCGAGGAGCGTCAGGAAAGTATCGATTCTTTATATACTGTTCGGTGATCGTGGATCATCCTCGTACTGTTTTCCCTGCTTGATAGTTTTCTCGTATAGCTCAGAATTTTCCTAGGGTATCGATTCCGTAATGCTTGAAAAATCTCTTATCTTCAATTTGTATGATGGATTCGATGAGTCAAACATCGAAACTTCATTTGTATGATCTACTGTATCCTCATGATTTTGGAAGATCAGCAAGAATCCCTCCATTTCTATCGTAGAGGAGAAGTCTCCCTATAGTATTTTCTTGTGAATCAAGGACACTCCATATATCGAGGGCTTCATAGCTCATCCATGAAGTCAATATGAGAGTAAGTATGAGTAGGATTTTTTTCATAAAATATTTCATTTTTGGATATGCTCACAGGTTTTAGTATAAGAAAAAAAAGAAAAGACAAAAATTTTAATTTGACTTTCAGTCATTTTCCATATAATCAACTCACTCTATCGTAGACCGTAGGAGAGCAATAGCTCATAAACACCTACCGAGATGGACATTCGCAGATATACGATTTGAGATTAGCCAACTAAACTCATAACCCTTCTCTCGATTTGTTCGTACGATTCTAGTGCGGATTTTTTTTGCACTTTCGTCAGAGGAAAGTATCGTTCATAATAGAACGAAACTATTATATATTAACTCTTTTCCCATTATGGCTGTTACAAAAGCAAGAAAAAGTGAGCAACTTACTACTCTCGAAGCTCACATTAAGGAAGCAAAAAGTGTCGCATTCACCTCAAATACGAAAGTGACAGTTCTCGAAGTTTCCGCTCTTAAAAAAGATCTTCGTGCTCAGAATGCCATCTATCTCACGGCAAAGAAGACTCTTATACGTATAGCTTTTAAGAATGTGCATTCTGTAGATATCGATCTCTCGACTCTTCCAGGTCAAGTAGCCCTTGTCATCGCTAAAGGTGATGCCATTGCTCCATTTGGAGTGACGAACAAGTATGTAAATGAGTGGAAAAAGGAAGAGAAACTCGTATTCGTCGGGGGATATATGGAAGGTCGTCTTATGGATGCTACAGAAACAAAGAAGCTTGCTACTCTTCCTTCTCGTGAAGTTCTCCTCGCAAAACTCCTTGGCTCTATGATGTCTCCACTTTCTGGTCTTGCTCGATTCTTCGATGCAGCAAAGAAAGATCTCGAAGCGAAGTCACTCGCTACAGTGAAAGATCTTATCGGATCTGCTCCAGCTCCAGCAAAGAAAGATGAGACTCCAGCTCCAGTAGCAGAAACTGTAAAAGTAGAAGAAGTCACTCCAGCAACTGAAGCTCCAAAAGTCGAAGAGGCTGTAGTTGCTGAAATATCAGATACACCAGTCGTCGAAGCCGTATCTGAAGAAGTCGCTGCGGCTCCAGAGGTTAAGCCTGAAGAAGCTCCAGCTGCATAGTTTTATTGATTCTCTTTTCACATCCTGTTTCCTGATTTAGAGGAGGCAGGTGCGAGATGAAAATCTCGACTCAATATATTTATTTTTTTATTTTTATACTATGGCTGATCTCTCTAAAAATGCTGAGAAGGTACTCGAACTTGTCGAGACACTCACAATCGTAGAACTTGCTGATCTCGTTTCCGCTATGGAAGAGAAATTCGGAGTTTCTGCTGCTGCTCCAGTCGCTGTTATGACTGCTGGTGCTGGTGCCGCTGCTGCTGACGAAGAAAAGTCTACATTTGATGTAGTCATGACTTCTGCTGGTGCTGCGAAGATCGCTGTGATCAAGGTAATCCGTGAGATCACTGGTCTTGGACTTGGTGAAGCAAAGGCTCTTGCTGACAATGGTGGTGATATCAAGAAGGGTATCAAGAAAGATGAGGCTGAAAAAATCAAGGCTCAACTTACTGAAGCTGGTGCTACAGTAGAACTCAAGTAATTATTTTTTCCAAGAATGCTCAGAAAAAAATAATTACCCTACACGAAAGTGAAGTATCTATTCTTATAAAGAATCCCCTCAATTTATTGAGGGGATTCTTTATAACATAGTGAGGATACAATCTTATTAGACTTCTAACGCTTTTTTATCTTGAAGAATTCATCTTTCCGCTCTAAGACTCATATGATATTTATGAGGATATCTTTCTCCAGGTTCGAGACCATCTCTTATTGCAGTAAAACGACCTACTTTCTCTGAGGGTGATAAATCACTCTGAAGTACTGCACGAAGATAATGTGGCTCTTCAGTTTGTAAGAGTGATATTTTTCTTTCTACTGCTTTCCTTACTTGCTCACTATTTTTTGCAGGATTCACTTCCGCGATAAGATTAATATATCATTCAATAAGATCTCAGTATCCTATGTCAGGATTTTTCATAGTATATTTAAGTAAAAAATTAATATATATATTATATTAATTATAAATAATATGTCAATATAAATAATTACCAGAATAAAGACTGTATATTATCTCTTAAATTTAAGAAGCTTCATGAGTGCTTCACGAGTTGCCATGATATCACCTTTGGCAGTATGAGCCTTATAATCAGTAATATGAAGTGTATCTGCGAGTCATCCAGGCTTGGAAAGACTTGTGGACTTAAAGGGGAGGGGAACTTTATTGTATCGTGCTATCGCGTTTGCTTGATTAGCGATTGATTTTGTATCGATGATATCATTTCAGAGTTTTTCATAGAGATTTGGTCTTCGAGCATTTGCGAAGACACTCGCAAGAAATGCGATATCAGCAGTGACAAATTGTCCTATAATAATCGGTTTTTTCTCGCCAGGGAAGTGTGTCTCCATAAATCAGTCCCAGTATTCAGCAAATTCTTCATAAGATTTCCCCATAGCGATACGATCCAGTGTAAAGCCATTATATTCGAGTGCTTTTGGATCAATAATAATATTATCAGGCGGGATTAGATCCATATAAAACTCTCAGATAATCTCAAATAAGTCATCGAGAACAATAGCTCAAACTTCAATCACACCATGTTGAAATGGATTGAGTCCTGTCATTTCGAGATCGAGGATGAGATAGGTACCAGGTTTAGTGTCAGCCATAGAAAATTATTTGCTTTTTTTATCGTACGCTCTATTCTCTTGCTATGTTTACGATGAAATATCGTATCTCAGTTTTAGAAAAAGTCAAAAAAATAATCTTTACATTATGACAAAGCCATTTATCGTGCGAGATCCATATTTCGAGAAAGCCAAGCAACTTGGTTATCGTGCGAGAAGCGCTTTCAAGCTTATCGAAATTCAAGAAAAATACAACTTAATTCAAAGCTGAATGTGTGTGCTTGATGTTGCAAGTGCCCCAGGGAGTTTTATTCAAGTGATATCAAAGATCATCGGAGAATCATGACGTATTATCGGAGTAGATATTCAGTCTATCAAATCTTTTGGTCAAAAAAATATTTCCTTTCTCAAGGCGAGTATATTTGATTATGATACCATACATGCATTTATACAAGATCGTGGTATCGAAAAATTTGATGTGATCACTTCAGATATTGCACCAAATACCACAGGAATTACGGGGGTAGATCAGTATAGATCTATTGAATTGAATCTTGCTATACTCGATGTAGCGGATGAATTTCTCATACCATGAGGAACAGTGATATTGAAAGTATTTGTTGGTGAAGATATCGAAGATCTTATTGCTCCAGTGAAGAGAAAATATGCGAAGCTCTCTCGTTTTAAGCCGAGAGCTTGTCGAGATCGGAGTTTTGAAGAGTATTTTATCTGTCAATGAAAAAAATAGTCTAACAAAGATACCCCTATTCTTCTTACAAGATTTTAGGGGATTTTTTTAGAAAGGAACTATGGGTAAGAGTTTTATAGATACTTCTATTGTCAATATGTTTATATTTGCTCGCATGAATAAATATTGTATACTTATTTGCGTTTAATTATAAATCTTTTCTTATGGAAAATACTTCTCCTAAGGCATGAATTTCTATTGATATGATCATATCGAAATTCGTACCCATTGTTTGAGTGACTCTTTTCGTTATAGGGCTCTGATATTTGATTTATAATAGTATTTGGGTAGATCTTGCTATGGAGGCAAAACTGGGACTTGGATTCTTCCTTTCTCTCGTTATCATAGGAGGTGCATTTTCTTTTTCGGAGAAACTTCGTTATTTTGCTGATGTGGTGATGGGGGGAGGCATACTTCTCCTTTATGGGACACTTATATATGGTTCACGTGCTACTGAAACAGCGAATGCCGCTATTCCAGAAATAGCAACACTTTTTTCTGCTGGTATTTTTACTCTCGTTTCAGCATATTTTGCTAAACTCAGACATTCTAAGGTTATATTGGCATTGGGTATCATAGGTGCTTATTTGACACCATTTGTCATTGGAAATGGTGGATGGGATAATCCGGGGATATCATTCAATGCATATCTTATATATTTTGCTGCAGTCAATATGATCGTATTTCTTATGGGGAGAGAGATTGCTATACATGATCTCATACCACTGAATATGCTTGGGCTTTTTTTCGGGACATCGACGCTCTATCATCTCTCTTATCTGAATAATGCTGATATATCTACGGGCTTTTTCGCTGGACCTGCATTTACCGCAGTCTTGATCGTAGTACTTCTTGGCTTTTGTATACTTGCTATATCACAGTCAGCAAGTAAGTTTGATCCAAAAGATGAGTTCCAGCTCACTATAGGATATTTCTTCCCTCTTGCTTGGGCTATACTCAATATAGAAAGACTAGCGGGAATATCACCATTGACTACCATGTGAGCCTACCTTGTTATAGCGGTACTCTACTTTCTTGCTTGGTATTATGTACGCAATCTTGCCTCTACTCGCACTCTCCATCTCGGTACATATGCAAGTGGTATTATAGCACTTATACTCGCTGTTACTTCATATTTTCCAGAATTTACTGTCTATTCGAGCGTTCTTGTCGCCTATATAACACTTATATTTCTTGCAATATATATTTTTGATAATGCCAAATGGGAAAGACTTTTTGCGGCTATGATATTTGCATGATTTGGAGGATTTCTCTCCCTATACCATATATATTTTGCCTCAACAGGATGATCTGAGTATCCAACACTTATGTCTATTATAGCACTCATGCCTGCTATTCTTATCTATCCAGTTTCATATTTTGCTTCTGAGACAAAAGCGAGTTTCCGCGCTCTTACACTACCATTTTCACTTATTGCAAGCGTTTTAGCTCTCGTCATTCTTATAGGGAAGCTTCTTTCCACATTTGATTTTATGTTTGTGGTATTTCTCATACCTGCTTTCGTAGCAATACTCTATATATATGTGACTGATATGGAGGCAGTAAAAAAATGATTTATTCTTCGATTTGCTCTTATATGGTGAGCATTTGCTGCTATCCTTCCATTTCTCTATCTTATAGCAAATCTCGGCCCATGAGTAGCAGATAAAGAGAATTTCTTCATAGCTTGAGGTATATTTGCCAATGAAGATTTCATTAAGGCATTTATCTATATGATCATCCTATTTTTAGGACTTGGTATCAGTCGTCATCTTCAGAAGAAGACATGAAATAATAGGCCTTCCTTCATCCTCGTTATTTTCGCGTATTCCTTCCTTCTCCTTATTGTAAATTTTTGTATCATTACTCTTTGCAATGATCTTGGTATAGAATTTACGACATGATGACCTCGTGCTATCTGAACTACTCTCTGGTGGATTGCACTTGCTCTATTTATGCTTATGACGGGTATACATTATGGTCGTATATATCGAAGCGAGAAGCTCCTTTGACTTATCCTCCTTGCTCTTACTATAGGAAAGATATGACTCTATGATATGGCAGCTATGAATACAGATAAGAAGATCATAGTATTTATGGTAGTAGGATGAGCTCTCATGATGTTTTCATATGTCCTTCAGGCGAAATGATATCTTCGAGAAAGTTCCGAGAAATAGTTTATTTACTTTCCTCAATATATTATGAGACGTCGTGGCATTAATATTCCTGAAGTTCCTCAAGGTCCATCTCTTTGGAAAAAAATATGGAATTTTTCTTCTTCGTTTTTCTGTCTAGTATGGAAAGTCATACTTTTCTTATGGTACTGGATACAAAGGATATTTCTTATAGTATTACTTATCATACTAACAGTATGACTTGCTTGGTGGCTCTCACAAAAACCATCAAATTATCGAGATTGGTCACTTTCTGAGTCTCTTCTTCAAGAGGTTTCATTCTCATGAAATATTGCCTTGATCAAGAACGTGAGAAATCATCTCTGGAGTACGGAGAAAAATTTTATTCCACAATACTATGATGAAAGATATAATCTCGATGAGATCGAATCAGTACACTATATCATAGTACCATTTTCAGATCGTGTTGGACCTGCACATACTATGCTTTCATTTACTTTTTCAGGAGGTCAACATGTGGTGATTTCTGCTGAAGTAAGGAAAGAGCAAGGTGAATCATTTAGTGCGCTCAATGGTATTCTCAATCAGTTTGAGATGATGTATGTAATAGGGAGTGAAAATGATCTTATAAAGTTGCGTACTCACTATAGAAAAAATGAGGTGTATATGTATCCTATTAATACACCAAAAGAGAAAATATCAGCACTTTTTCGTACTATGCTTATACGGGCTGATAAACTTTCCCGTGAACCAGAATTTTATAATACCCTCTGGAATAACTGTACGACAAGCATACTCCTTCATGCCAATGCTTTCCGTGAAGAGAAAATACCATGGACTATAAAAACGTTGCTCCCTTCCCATTCTGATAGTATCGTTTATAATGCATGACTTATAGATACAGACCTATCACTTCCTGAAGCACGATCATATTATCGGATTGATGAAGTAGCTCGTAATACTGCTTCTACAGGTTTGACCTTTTCAGAAATAGTGAGAAAAGTACGAAAATAAGTTTTTCTTAATAGACAATATATCATTTTTTCAGAAACTTGGACGACTCCTAAAATTCATCTCCAATCTATAGCTTATCCATGAAGTCTCCCTCCCTTAAAGAATCCTTCTCAATTTCATGTAATAATATTTCACTCTTTTATGGCGAAAAAAGTGTACTTATTTCACAAGATTTCTCACTCAAAGCTCATGAGAAAGTACTTATAGAGGGTCCATCAGGATCAGGGAAAACTTCATTCTTAAGATTGCTTTCAGGACTCATCCTTCCTGCTGAGTGATCGGTACAATATATGCAGAAAAATGAAATTATTGATACAACTTCTTCAAGCTTTTCTGATTTTAGACGTGAAAATATCAGTATGACTTTTGCTGAACCACTATTTTTTGATACGCTTACCGTTGATCAGAATATTCTTTTTCCTCATATTTTTCTCAGTCTTCCATATCAAAAAAAGTGGAAAGATGATCTCATAGAGACTCTCGGTATTCGACCACTCCTTACTACGAAAATAGAAGCACTCTCTAGTGGCGAAAAAGATCGAGTCAATCTCATTCGAGCGCTTCTCTATGATCGTCCTATCCTTTTTCTCGATGAACCAGGTGCTCATATGGATCGACGACTTTTTTCGGTTTTTTTCGAACTTTTATGATCCTATCTCCTTCGCGTCAAGCCTATCACGGTGATTATATCCCATTCAGATCGATTTATGTCACTGGTCGATCGTACCTATGTTTGTGAGAATGGTACTATCTTACCACGTATATAAATGCTTTCTTTTATTTTTTCACATATTTTTTCACTCAAGATTCGAAGCCTGAGTATTATACTTGTGGTGACACTTCTGAGTTTTCTGATAGCTGTATTTGTCAGTATCTATAAAAATACTCTTTCAGCATTGGATTTTTATGGTCCTACAAATATCGATCCTACGAGAGTGACTTTCGTCTCACAGACGAGTATATTCGATATGTTTGCTAAGGATAGATGAGGGATTGATGCTACTATTCTTCGCCAAATTCAAAGTGATATGAGCTTTATTCGAACTCGATCATTTGCCTTTGTAGATACCAATACTATAGGATGATTCGATATTTTTTCTTTCCATCTTGATACGGATGTTCCTGTATTTACACTTGATGATTCTCGGTGAGATCTTCGAGGATTTGGGATATCTCCTTCGATGATTCACTACTATAATATCGAACTTGCTGGCTCTCATCCGATGTTTCCCACTCTGGATGAAGATTTTCTCGAATGAAAAAAAATATCTCTTGTCTTTGGTGCATCGAAAATATTTCAAGTATGAGGGACTCCCTCAACCCCCCTGGAATGAAGTATCGTTAGTGTAGATTCTGATTATCCTGGATTTGGAGTGGTAGGATCTCGCAGAGATATCGAAAAAAAACTCAGTGAGATTGGGGTTCTACCAAGACAGCCATATAAGGTCATCGCCTATATGAAAGACCTCAATGATCGAACGAAAGTTGAAGAGTCCTATAGCTCCTTTCTTCCAAAATTTGATAGTGATCTTATTGTGCAAAGACAAAAGCAATTTCGTGCATTATTTTTATCACTTTTTGGAGTTGGCACTATATTTGGGGGGATTATACTGATACTTTTGGTTCTTCTTTTTCTTGGGTACTTTAGAGAAAAAGAACCACTGTTTCGTCTTGCCCATGTTTATGGTATTGCTTCTCCTTATAAGCAGGTTTTACTTTTCGCAGAGTCGACGCTCTTTCTTATTTTTGGTACCATTATCAGCATTCTTGTTATAGTGTTTTTTCAGAATTTTATTTTTTCGTACCTTTCAAGATTTTTCCATGAGCATGGAGTACTATTCCCACTTGTTTCTCTTTCTTCTTTTGAAATCTTTCTACTCATAAGTTTTTCTACTATCATCCTTATGTGAGTTATATTCTTTACTTCTCGAAAGAAATAAGGTATTCTGAAGGGAGAATTATTTATAGTTTCTATTTTCGTAATTATGCTTTCCCTTTTTCTCTCTTTGGTGCGATTTATACTCTCACTCCGATATAGACTCACTTTCAAAAATATTGAAGTTTTTGATGCACCTACTCCTGTCATTGTATTCCCGAATCATCCAGCTCTCGCTGACCCGATGATCCTCACTTCCTATATAGCGAAGAAAAAGATCCTCTCACCAGTCATGACAGAAACGTATTTTCATACTCCTGGACTTGGACCTATCGTCCGAGCTCTTCGTACTGTTCCGGTAGGGGATATCGCAAAAGGATGAAGTATCGAGGATGTGAAAAAAGCATTTCAAGGCATTAAAACTGCTATGAAGAATGAGCAAAATATACTCATTTATCCATCAGGACATATTTATGTTCAACCATTTGAGCATATCGTCGGAAAGAAGATGGCATATGAGATCGTAGGCATGCTCGATGGTGATACGAAGATTATCATTGCTCGTACTAAGTGACTTTGGGGAAGTATGTGGGGGAAGGCTTATACGGGGACTTCACCGAATCTTACGGCAGTACTCCTTCGTTCTTTCTGGCATATCATCGCAAATTTCATCTTCTTTATTCCGAAACGAGATATCACCATCGAGTTTTGTGATATGACGAGCAAGCTAAAAGAATGGCATACTCTTGGACTCGATACATTTAATCAAAAACTCCAAGACTACTATAATGAAGCAGGAAATGAGGAGTGCAGATTTATCCCTCATTATTTCTACTACGATGACACGAAGTGAAAAAAAGAACCACAGAGCATAGAAGGATCGATCGCTGAAGTGGGTGCATCGAGTGGTTTTTCTCTCGATGATATACCCAAAGATATCATCGATCAGGTGCGAGAAAAAGTCGCGACGATCAAGAAGATCGATATTAAAGATATCTCATTCAACACGAATCTGATCCTCGATCTGCATGCTGATTCGCTTGATATGGCGGAATGTAAATCAGCGATCCAGTCCCTTTTTAAAGAAGCATCGAATCCACCTATAGGTCTTATCAAGACTGTATGAGATCTGGCTGCTATGGCAGTCGGAAAGCTCGAGTGAGAAGAGAAGCTTGCTTCGGTCTCATTTCTTTCCCCGAAAGAAGAGAAGATCGTATGTACCTATAGTCTATGAGATACTGTTTTGACGAGAATAAAGAAGAATTTTCAAGCAGAAAAATGAAAGCCATTTTGCTATGATGCTATGACGGGGATGATGACGCGAGATGAATTCCTCCTTCGAGCGTATGTAATCTCGGGATATGTAAAGAGATTTTCTCCAGAGAGGATCGGGATTATGCTCCCAGCACTTTCTGGCACCTCACTCCTCTTGGTTGGATCATATCTTGCAGGAAAACTTCCCGTTATGCTGAATTGGACTGTCTGAGAGAAATCTTTTGCTCACTGTATGGAATTTGCAGGCCTGGATACGATACTTACGAGTCGGAAATTCTATGAAAAAATAAGTTCTCCATGGCTTGCGAAATTCGAAGGGAAAATGATCTTTATCGAAGATATCATTCGAAATCTTTCTCCGATGACGAAAGTAATTGCTTTGATCAAAAAAACTTTATTTCTCCTTCCAAGCAGTACTGAAAGTGCTGTTATGCTCTTTACTTCAGGGAGTGAGTCTCTCCCGAAAGCAGTCGTCCTCTCCCATGAGAATATACTTTCTGATATTGACTGAGCCCTAAAACTTGTACCATTCCAGCAATATGAGACACTCCTTGGCTTTCTCCCGCCATTTCATAGTTTTGGATTTACTATCAATACGATATTTCCTCTCATTGCTCCCGTCCAAGTCGCATATACTCCAGATCCCAATGATGCACGAACGATAGGAAAAATCCTTTTTCATACTGGGGCGAGTATCATTTCTGCGACGCCGACATTTCTGCGTATGATCCTTTCCAATAATTCCAAAGAAGTTCTCACATCGCTTCGATATGCTTTCATCGGTGCTGAGAAATGTGGAGATGATGTCTTCTCACTTTATAGAGAAAAATGTCCAAAATGATCTATTTTGGAGTGATATGGTATCACAGAATGTTCACCGATCGTTACGGTAAATACACTCGAAAAACAAAAAAAATGAAGTGCATGAAAATTCCTTCCTCATATACAGTATGCTATCCGTGCACTCGATGGAAAAGATAGAGTCAAACCTTGAGAGCAAGGGATGATATATGTGACTGGTCCAAGTATTTTTGCTGGATATCTTGATCCAAATATCGAAAGCCCATTCGATGATTTTGAAGGGAAAAAATGGTATAAGACCGGAGATCTTGGATATGCTGATAAGGATGGATATCTCTTTATCACGGGTCGACTCAAGCGATTTGTGAAGATTGCTGGGGAGATGATATCTCTTCCTTTTATCGAGACTATCCTGCTCGAAAAATATGGAAATCTAGAATTGACGACTCTAGCTCTTGAAGCAAAAGAAGAAGATGGTATGGTGACTATAGTAGCATTTACCACTCTTGATCTTTCTGTCGATGAGTGCAACGAATATATCCATACCCATGGAGCATCCAATCTCGTAAAGATCGCTCGTATCCAAAAAATAGATACCATACCGGTACTTGGTACGGGGAAAACGGACTACAAACAACTTAAATCTTTGATTTAGTATTTATGAAACCGTATCACGCCCTTCTTCGATCTATAGATCGTGAATTCGAGAAAGCACTTGCTTCACTGAAATCTGATCCACTCTTTACTTCGAATAGAAAAGTCTATACAGCAGATGATAAGGCTCGTATTGCCCATCTATGGAAGGATATTGCTACACCATTTCGACGACTTCGGAAGATGATCCAGTCGATATATTGGAGATCATTTTTTACTTTTGGGAGTAAGAATAGTTTCGTCGTACAATATGCAGCAGTGACGACATATTATAATATGGTATATGAACTCCAACAATCGTTCGGTGACCATGAGGAATTCTTTCGTCAATACCTCGATGACACATTTTCTGAGAATTATTCGACGATCGCTCGGTATATGTACCATATACGATTTTATTCGGTTCTACTCTATCCAAGAGAGTATTTTCTGACACTAAAAGATGAGGTAGATCGGAGTCTTGCTCCAATTTTTGAAAGACCAGAACGAGCATCTTGAACTATAGAAAAAAGATGGACGCATGATATGTCCAATATTTGGTACTATATCCGTTATAGGATAGGTCTTCTTTTTACTTGGATTGCGAAACATGGTGGTAGACTCATGCTTCATATACGCCTTTCTCGAAGAGAGCGATGACTTATTACACCTGAGAATGTAGAGAAGCTTCTTCCGATCATGAAAGCTTGAGATATCCTTCTCACGAGAGGGAATTGGGCCGCTACGAATATGAATATTCCATGATTTTGGAAACATATGGCGATGTACATCTGAACCTGACTTTTCCTCAAGCAAAAGTATAATCTTTCATCGAAACTGAATCTCGAGGATGAGGAGCACTATATCATAGAAGCCATATGAGTATGAGTCCAGATCATTTCTCTGAAAGCTCTTTGCGATCATAATGATTACCTTGGAGTGATCCGTCCAGCATTTTCTTCTGAGAAAAAGTCGCGAGTACTCACAAAGATTCTTTCTCTTATGGGGAAAGAGTATGACTACTCCTTTAATTATTATAGCGATGTGAACTATGTTTGTTCTACTCTTGTGACGAAGGTATACCTTCCAGAATCAGAGTTAGATGAATGACTTCATATTACCCTTACCCGTATAGGTATAAGTATCACTTATCCACCGAATGATATAGTGAAGAAAATGATTTCGGATAAGGAAAATGGTATTCATGAGCTTGATTTTATAGGGTTTATCGACTCGATCGACAGAAAAGGAGAGAATTTTCTCTCTACAGAAGAGGGCTTTATATCTACTGCAGTACGCCCAAAACTCAGTTTTTTCTTGCCATAATATGCACTTTTTCGAGTACAAAAAGAAATCTCAAGAAATACTCCAAAAAGCTCATAAGAGGTATGATCATTTTTTTGAAGGTACAATTTCTGATGAAGGCTTAGAAGCACGATATCATCTTCTTGAATATCTCAGATGAACATTTCACTACATGTGAGGACTTGAGAAAGATGGAAATGGTACCCCACTTCCTCTTATTATAAAAGATAAATCATACTATTGGTCTATCTCACATTCAAAGAATTATATTGCCTATATCGTATCAGAAAACCCTGTAGGGATCGATATTGCTGAGCAAGAAATACGAGATATCGGACTTTTTGATATACACCATGCTTCTGAATATGGGATATTATGAGAGAAGAATTGGGCAGTATTTTATCTTCTCTGGACAGCAAAAGAAGCTATCCTCAAAGTTCATGGAGGAGCTCTCGACGATATGAAAGATATGAAGATATTACAAATGAGTGATGATTCTATAAGTATTTTTGGATTTCATGAGAAAATATATACTATAAAGACATATAGAAAATGATCGATGATACTTTCTTATACGTATTCATAAGATGCTGAAATTCTTTCTTTCCATTATTTTTATAGCGATCACTGCCTATATCTTGCTGTGCATTTTTATGTACTTCACCCAAGCAAGGCTTCTTTTTTTCCCACCCAAAGTGCAGTCTTCACACTATGAAAAAATATCTCAAAATATCAATCTCGAGAATATCCAAATAGCGACAAAAGATGGAGATACGCTCGATGGATGGAAACAGAGAGCCACAAATAAAAAGTATGTTCTTTTATACTTCGGATGAAATGCAGAAGAGGCATCATATTTCGTCGAGAAGTACTCCTATAGAGATACCAATATCATAAGTTTTAATTATAGATCGTATGGTCGAAGTACAGGGAAAGCCTCAGAGAAGATCATGTTTTCTGATGCAATACAAATATATGATATTCTCGTAAATGACTATCATATTGATCCGAAAAATATAATCCTCATGGGAAGAAGTCTCGGCACAGGTGTTGCTACATATCTCTCAAGTCAAAGATCTGTAAAGAAAGTTATCCTTGTAACTCCCTATGATTCTGTCGAATCTCTCGCAAAGGAGTGATATCCGTTTATTCCTGTATCACTCCTTCTTAGGAACAAGTTTGACTCACTCTCTTATGCATCTATCCGATCGAATCGACTTCTTTGTATCTATGGGGGTAAAGATACTACAATCCCAAATCATCATACAGAAAATCTTCTCAATTACTGGAATGGAAGTATACAGAAAATCTTCATCCCTGAGGCGACCCATGAAGATATCCTTGATAAAGCTGAGCTTATAGATGGGATCGACCAATTTATTTCACCAACGTAATATTTTTATATGAATCGTTCACTTTTCTCACTTCTCGGACTCATCGCTCTCTGGAGTCTGTTCTATGCTGGAGTGAAATACTTCTTCTGGTGAGTCTATGCAGATGACTTTGCTCCGACTCTTGAGGGGATATCAGGCTATGTGCTTCTCTGAAGTATGATAGCGTATATCATCGGGGGTCCTCTCTATGCCCGCTATAGTGAGCGTATTATGCTGTTTATGGCTCTTGCTATAGGTATGATATTTTTCATTTGAGCTCTACTTTTACCACCAGTATCTCCAGTATTTTTTAATATATCTATGGCGGGTATCGGGCTTGCATATTCGCTCTATGTCATAGGAAAAAATACCCTTATCGGCCGTGAGATAGCAACCTCGACCCTCTGATCTGCCACGATATGAGCATTTACGACAGTTGTATTTATCGTATTTCTCGTTTTAGGTACTGTTATAGGATCTAAGATCTGAGAGACTGAAGGTCTTCTCTTCGCATGAATATGCTACTTCATAGGGCTTCTCGTATTCGTAGGAGGAGATCTTTTCATAACAGAGACGAGAAGGGAGACTTCTGTATTTCGAGCTTCGTGGGCTCTCTATAAGAAGCTCTTCTCTCGATATGCAATCTTTATGATTGGACTCGCATGCTTCTGGCAGATATCGGTCGAAGCTTCGCAGGTCGCGATCAACTATTCTAAGGATATATTCGATACGTCGAACTCTGTTTCTTCACTTCTGCTCCTTTTCTCCTCTGTAGGTGCTATAATCTGAAATATTATCTCAGTGAAATTTTCCCATATGCGATTGCGGGCGTTTTCGATTTTTTCTTCGATTTTTATCATTATAATATTCTGATTTTCGAGTATTCTCGATCTTGCAAAAAATCTTGATCAATATGCTATAGTCCAAGGTCTTGCATTTCTTGTGTGACTTTTCTTTGGAGGAGCGGTAAACCTCTGCGAATCCTATTTCTATAGCCTTCTTGGGAATGATGAAGATAAAGACTATACTTCTGCTCTCTATGGTTTTACGTTATCTTTTGTATGAGCGATTATGATGTTTATATCAGAAAAAATCCTCCATACAGGTTCATATGGAGGTATTAGTATATTTCTCTGATTTCTTGCCATCATAGCTCTCTATGGAGGAAGAAGGGGTATAGAAATGAAATAATTTGATCGAACTGAAAAAATCCACTTTAGGTGGATTTTTTCGTATTTTCACTATAATACAACACTATGTCACTCATATCTATCGTCGATGAAGATGATAACATCATCGACTATGTCGAGCGAGATCTCCGTCGTGATGATCAGATATATCGTGTCTCAGGACTCTGGATCACGAATCCTGCCTGAGAGATACTTATCGCACAAAGACACAAAAATAAAAAACACTATCCACTTCTCTGGTGACCTGCCGTCGCAGGAACCGTCGAAAAAGGAGAAACCTACCAGGAAAATATCATCAAAGAAGCCGAGGAAGAACTTGGCATCAAGGATATAAGACCAATCCTCTGACCCAAGACCGAGACAACATCAAGATATATCCACTTCACGCAGTGGTTCCTCCTCACGATCGATAGAGAGCTTGATGAATTCATACTTCAAGAAGACGAAGTCGAATCACTCAAGTGGATATCTTCCGAATCTCTCAGAAAAGAATACGCAGAAAGCCCTGATAATTTTGTCCCATCATTTGCTCTTATACTCCCACTTTTTCTCTAAATTTATTCACTTTCAACTTTACTTCTATGATACTCGCATCTCAGATCCGTTCACAGTATCTCGAATTTTTCAAGAGCAAAAATCATGCTATCATTCCATCAGCACCACTTGTGCCAGAGAATGATCCATCTGTGCTCTTCAACACTGCGGGGATGCAACCTCTCGTCCCATATCTCCTCGGTGAGCCACATCCACTCGGGAAGAGGCTCGCTGATGTACAGAAGTGTGTCCGTACTGGGGATATCGATGATGTCGGTGATGATACGCACCTTACATTTTTCGAGATGCTCGGAAACTGGTCACTTGGTGACTACTTTAAACGTGAATCCATTGAAATGAGTTGGGAATTCCTCACTTCGAAATCTTGGCTTGCCCTCGATCCTGAGATGCTAAGTGTGACAGTATTTGCCGGAGATGAGAATGCACCGCTCGATACAGAATCCATAGAAATCTGGAAGAATGTTTGGATGGCGAATGGTCTCGATTTTGGAGATGAGCGCATTGCTCGACTTCCTGCTGAAGATAACTGGTGGGCAGCAGGTCCTACAGGTCCATGTGGACCTGATACTGAGATATTCTACTGGATGGGAGAGGGGAAGCCACCGAAGTGATCGAATAAATGAACCGACTCAAAAATGTGGATGGAAATCTGGAACAATGTCTTCATGCAGTATAATCGTCTCGATGCAGCTACTCTAGAAAATCTCCCAGCACAGTGTGTCGATACTGGTATGGGTATAGAAAGGTGTACTGTAACACTCAATGGTATGAAGAGTGTTTATGAGACTGATTGTTTCGCTTCAGTACTCTTGAAAATCCGTGAAATCGTAGGAGAATCGAACTATGGTGAACGCTCTGCTCGTATCATCGCAGACCATATCCGTACTGCGACACATATGATCTCTGATGGTGTCACTCCAAAAAATGTGGATCAAGGATATATCCTTCGTCGTCTCATCCGTCGTGCTATCCGTGAGGCATACAAGATGGGATATGAGAAGCCGTTCGCGAGTGAAATCGCGAGTATATATATCGAACAATTTTCAGGAATCTATACGAGCGTGAAAGACAATGCAGAGAAGATAAAAAATGAACTCAATATTGAAGAGGGAAAATTCGCAAAGACTCTCAAGAATGGAATTAAGGAATTTGAAAAACAATTTCCAGATTTTCTTATGAAGAATGGTATTACGGTTGACGGAAGAATGGTAGACCCATCTCAATACCAAATTCATTCAGCAACTGTTTTTAGTGAATTAGTTGGTGAAATGCTTGGTTTTGAGCTCTTTCAAACATTTGGATTTCCAGGTGAAATGACACTAGAAATTATTACAGATTGGATTGAATGAAAGAGTATTAAGTTTAATAAGGCTGATTTTCTGGTTGGATTTAATAGGAAATTTAAAGAGCACCAGGAGCTCTCTCGTACGGCTGCAGCAGGGAAGTTCAAGTGAGGACTTGCTGATGATGGAGCAGAGACCACGGCCCTCCACTCAGCGTGTCACCTGATGCTTGAGTGACTTCGTCAGATCCTCGGAACCCATGTCCACCAAGCAGGGTCCAATATCACGGCCGAACGTCTTCGATTTGACTTCACACATCCTGAGAAGATGACCCCTGAGCAGATCGCGAAGGTAGAGGAGTTCGTAAACAAAGGTATATCTTCAGATCTCACCGTGACGATCTCGAATATGGATAAAAAAGAAGCACAAGAAGCATGAGTATCTGGATCGTTCTGGGAGAAATATCCTGATATCGTGAAGGTGTACTCTATGGTCGGTGCTGATGGTGTCGTCTACTCTCGTGAGCTCTGTGGTGGTCCTCATGTCGAGACATCTAAGGATATGGGGAAGTTCAAGATTGTGAAAGAAGAGTCGAGTAGTGCGGGCGTGAGACGTATTAAGGCAGTGTTGGATAAGTAGTATTTCCATTTAAACTATTATTATTTCAATGAATACACTCAGGAATATAATATTGTGAAGTATACTATGATTCACAATATGATTTGCTTGAATTATACCATTCGCTTATGGAATTGCGCATTGAGCAGAGTGATTCTTACTCATTCCCTTTTTTACTAGCCTCATATGAGGGAGTGCTTGATTTTTTTCTCATTCAAGCCATCGATGATTACGAGCTATATGAATTATTTTGAGTGTAGTTGTATCGTTTAGCTTTATTTCGATAATATATTTATTTGTCGTGAAGCCAAAAATTGTAGCTTCGCAAATTACTTCATATATAAAAAGAATTCAGCCAGATTCTTTTGAATATCTACCAGTTCTCTACGAAGGGAAGAATATCGGAATCAATATAAGGGCAAGATTTTCTATGAATCCTGATCTTAAAGATATTACCCCACATTCTTCAGGATTTCCAGTTTTGCCATATATTTCATATAATTTATATTGATACCCTAGGCTAGAATTAATCCAAGATGGGGAAATTTTTACTTTATCTTGAGTTGTATTAATCCCTCCTATTGTTATTGATAATAATCAAAATTACTGCTTATCCCAATATAGTAATATTTCAACATGATCATATCAAAAATGAATGCTTACGTGAAATCTAATATATCCATATTTTGAGTGAGCATGTTTACGTGGATGAGATTGTTTTACGAGGTATGAGATTCCAAAAACCGATATTACTCTCGATTTTGACCCGATAGTCTTTATGAATTTATCTAAATGTAACTTCTAATTTCTCTATGCAAACCCCTAATTCTTGATCTCACTGGCGACACTATAAATCTACTGGATGAGATAATCA
The DNA here is from genome assembly GCA_043770315.1 of Candidatus Altimarinota bacterium. GTDB lineage: Bacteria > Patescibacteriota > Gracilibacteria > BD1-5 > UBA2023 > JAGOMW01. Next base: position 50,071 of record JAYVIJ010000040.1, read on the forward strand.
TTCTTATGAAGTCATCGGCATTGCTCGACACTCCGAAACACACGAAGATATGGTGGTATATCGACCACTCTATACTCCTGAAGAGTGAAATTGGGTCTATTGATATGATTTTGCTGTTCGTCCACTCTCACTTTGGTATGATATCGTCGAATACAAAGGAAAACAGGTTCAGAGATTTACCCAGATATAATTATGTACTACTTATCATCCATTCCTGAAAATATCACTCCGAGTACGAAATGTATCATTATGCTCCATGGTGTATGATCGAATGAGCAAGATCTTTTTGCTCTCTCTGAGCGATTCTCAGAAGATACTCTGATTCTATCACTTCAGTGACCATTCTCTCTCGGGTGAGGAAGGTATGCATGGTATAAGGTCGATTTCTCTACAGGGAAGCCAATATATGCTCCTCAAGATGTAGAACTTTGATATGATGAGATACTTTCATGTATCCAAGAAGTCAGAGATAAGTATGATATAAAGAGTGAAAATATCTTTCTTATGGGATTCAGTCAAGGGGCCATCATGTCGTACTATACTCTCTGGAAAAATCCAGAGACAATATGAGGGATTATCGCTCTTTCTGGGAGATTACTTAACGAGATTGATGTAAGCCATATTCAAGAAGAGAAATACGTAGGAAAACGAGTATTTATCGGACATGGTGAACTCGATAGCGTGATACCATTCTCTGCAAGTGAGACGACTCAGGAGTTTATAAAAAAACTTGGTATCATCCCAGATTTCCACTCATATCCTACTTCACATACGATCATAGAGAGAGAAATATGAGATATTATCAATTTTTTGATAACTATTAAGTAATATAAGAACAATAAATGAAAGAAATCTTTCCTATTTTCGTTTATCTCAAATTGTATTTACTTTCAGTATAAGATGAGTTATTTGCATATTTTAATGTTCTCTCTAGTATTTTTAGCCCCAAATTGATTTTTATATTATTTTGTTCATCCTTCATAGAACAGATATTCATTTTGCATAGCTCTTTATTCTAAAATATATCATTCATTATAAATAGTCTTGAGTTTTAAGCCATTACCAATTTTCTTACGTAATTTTGAGAGGGTTACATTGATAGTATTATCAGATACTTCGCTAAATTTAGTTCATCACCATACAGAGCCAATTATATCTTCTCGACGTATAATCTGTCATTTCATCTTCAAGAGAGTTTCGAGCATCAAAGACTCTTTATGAGTGAGATAGATTTTATTATGTCATACTTTTGTTTCTCCTTTTCCAGGATGATGAGTTATCATTTCATAGATGAGTGCAGCAGAATGGGGTATAATATTTTTTGGGCGTCTCATAAGTGCCTTTACACGAGCGATAAGCTCATCAGGAATGAGGGGCTTCTTCATATAGTCATCGGCACCAATATTAAGCCCATGTATAACGGTATTGCTATCACCATGTCATGAAATAATCATAATCGGTGATGAGCAGTTTGCATTTATACGGAGCCACTGGATGATATCAAATCCACTTCCATCTCCCAAAGAAATATCTATCAAATAGAGATGTGAACGAGCATCACCATTTTGGAAAAAGTCCTTATAACCAAGAAATGTACTGACAGCATATCATTCAAATTCCAATTTTTTTCGGATCCTTTGCACAAGAATTCTCTCATTATCAATAATGGATATATGCATAAACGAGATATTATTAATATAATAGTCGAGATATATTTTTCATATTCCTTTATTTCCAAGATTTACCCATTATAAATTTTAATTTTTTTAAAGCAAAAAAATCCTTTAAAACTTACATATTTTTGGTATGAAAATTAATAATTCATTAATATTTATTGTAAATAAATGATTCAAGGGTTATCTCTTAAATATGTATAGTCAAAGACGAGAAATTGCGAATCAAAAAGAAAAAATTACACTATGTGTCACTCGTACCGAAGTTGCTCGTATTATCTATAAGACTTTTCTTTGAGGACAAAGATAATTTCCTCTGAAAAATCCCTTCCAAAAGAGGGGATTTTTTGTATACTGAGATCGATTCACATTATAACATATTTTTTTCATGTCTTATACTACTTCTTGGAACCTTGCATGATATTTTTATACTGGACTTGATGATCCGAAGTTTCTTGCTGATATTGCGAATATCATGCCACTTACAGAAACATTCTCGAATAAGTATTCAGAGACATTTGGGAAATTCACGCAACCTGAAGAAATCCTCGAATTCTATGCTGACTATACTGAGCTTTCTCATAAGATGGCTTCACCGAGCTATTTTCTCTTCTATAAGAGCTCTCTTGATACCCAAGATCTCGAAGTTACGAAAAAGATGGGAGAAGTCGACTACATCTACAATGAAGCATCCAATCTCATGCTCTTCGTTGCCCAAGGATGGAAGGAGATCGGATATGACCGTATCATGGAGTGGTCTCGAGACCCGAAACTTGCTCGATTCCGTAATGATCTGGTCTCGACCGCAGATGGTATCAAGTATATCCTCAGTGAGAAAGAAGAAAAAATCCTCAATATCAAATCACGACCACTTGGTCTTGCAGGATCCCTCCATGATGAGCTTACGGGATCATATGAATTCATGATGAATATCCGATCAGAAGAAAAAATATTTACAGAGGAGGAAGTGAGAAGCTATCGTCAGCATATAGATAGGAGTATACGGAGGGAAGCATATACTTCACTGCGCAGAGTATACAATAGTAAGCAAAACCAGATAGCGCTTGGGAATATCTATACTTCTATCGTGAAGGATTGGACGAGTGAGATCAAGATGCGAGGATATACAGAGAATGTCATGGCTCAAAGAAACCTCTCAGAGGAGATGGATGATGTAGTCGTAGATATGCTTCTCTCGGAAGTCGAGAAAGCTTATCCGATCTATGCTCGATATCTGAAAGCAAAATCCAAGATGCTCTGACTAGAATCAGACTTTTCTGTATGGGATACAGGTGCTCCGATAGGTCACTCTGATAAAGACTTCACCTTCGATGAAGCGTATGATCTCCACCTTTCGGTGATGAAAGATTTCGATATTGACTTCTATGACTATTCTCTGCGGATGATCGAAGAGGAGCGTATCGATGTATTTCCAAAAGCGGGGAAGCGAGGATGAGCGTTCGCGAGCTACCGTAAGGGAGAAGAGAGCTTCGTCCTCCTGAATTTCACTGGTAAGCTCCGTGATGTATCGACCATCTCCCACGAGCTCGGACATGCCATCCATGGTCATCTTTCTCAGGTTCAGGAAGCTCCTGTATATGACTCACCGCTTTCTATGGCGGAGACTGCGAGTATCTTCTCAGAGATGCTCCTCGGTGAGAAAGTGAAGTCTCTCGTATCGAAAGAAGAGTACAAGGACTATCTCAATGAACGCCTCGGAGATATATTCGCGACGATCTTCCGTCAGGTACAATATGTCGCTTTCGAGCGAAGTGTCCATGCTACCATCCACTCTGGACAAGAGATGACGTATAAGGATCTCAATACTCTCTGGCGCGCTGAACAAGTGAAGCTCTATGGAGGCGCAGTCGCCTTCGATGTATCTGGAGAAGAAGAATCCGGATGGTCGATGATCCCTCATATCTACCACTCGCCATTCTACTGCTATGCCTATGCCTTCGGGAATCTCCTCACCTTTGCTCTCTATCATAAGGTACATGTAGAGAAGTCTCTCTCAATCGAAGATTATAAGGATATCCTTCGTGCCTGAGGCTCTGAGCGTCCACGAGATCTCCTCGGTCGCTATGGTATCGATATCGCTTCCCCAGAGTTCTATCGTGCAGGACTTGCAGAAGTGGAGCATATGGTTGAGGAGTTTGAGGGACTAATATAGGATGATCTTATGGAATCATGATTTTATTCATCAGGGAATGAGGAGATATACTTTGAAAAGATGATATCTCCTGTAAATAAAATTACCACTCTTGTTCTTCATGGTGCATGACAGTCAGATAGTACAAGAACTCTAGCTTTTCGAGAATCGCTTCTTGAGGAATGAATATCTACTCTTGCAATTGATTTTTCTGGTCATGGAAGAAGTACATATAATACACCATGATCTATACAAAAACGGATTCAAGAAGCACAAGATGCTATTTGATTACTTGATTCTTCGGATTGAATTACGCTTATAGGACTTAGTATGAGTGGAGAAGTGTGTATTCGACTTACACAAATAGCAAATATTAGTCATTTAGTTTTATTAGCCCCGGGCATATATCATCATAAAGCAATCAATATTCCTTTTGGTGATGAATTTTCAAGCCTTATACGTCAAAATGAAAGTTGGAAAGAAACAAAGATTATGGATATACTTATTTGATTTATAGGCCTTATACTTCTCATTACACCCCAAAATGATAGGACTATACCTGAATGAATAAATCAAATTATTATGGATTCCGCACCAAATTCTACAAAGAAAAGAATTGTAATAGAATGAGCTCCACATATGATATGAAAATGGATGAATGAAAATCCAAATAGAGCTAAAATAATTGCAAAACAAGTTAAAGAGTATCTAATTTTGTAATCTAATTATTATGACTATTCCTCTCAAATATACATTCTCGAATCTCCTGCTAATTCTTACAGTTCTCCTACTTCCACTTACAGGATTCGCTGCACCTTCGTCACAAGAGGTGAGTACGACACTTGCGAATATCTGAGTCTATCTCAATCATCAGGATTTCACGAAAGCGACAGGGCTGAGTGATGGACTCCTCGAAAAAATCTCTCTTGAGAATGCCGCGAAGGATCTCGTCTATGAGGATTTTATCACACTCTTGCAGACTCTAAAATGGCAAGATGCATCAGAGAAACTTTCGGAGATTATCACTCTTCGAGAACGATATCATCCAGAAGATAGCTCGAAAGCAGCATTTCTTACTCGAAAAGATCGGACTCAGTTTTGGAAGACTTGTAATGCTACGGTTTCAAGCCTATTTCTCGATGAGATTGATTTGGTATTTTGTATCGTCGCGAAGAAGAATATGTCATCTGTCTTAAAAAGAAAGATCTCACGAGATTTTATCAATAAAAATTATCCACTTATCTTGAAAGAAGATGATCTCCAGAAGGCTTCGGATCTCGGGAATTTCCTCTCTCATGTTACGTCCATAGATCCTACAAAAAAATCCCTCTATGCTCAGCATCAGAAAAAACTTTGAATGAAGATTATTGCAGCAGATCCATATTGGGTGAATGGGTATTTTTTTCTTATTGCGAATTCAAAGTCATCCATAGAAAAAGAGAAGTGGATCGATGCTCTTAGTGATGCTTATATCGGTGATATGGATCGATGGAAGATGACTATTATTCCATTTATTAGTTCATTTTAACATACATGCCTACTCCTCTTAAGTCCCCATACCCAAATGTCCTCCCATTCATCCAGAGTATCCCTGCGAAATACTGGAAACAGGGGATCGTGCCTGGTGGTACGATACTCGTGACAGGGAGTCCATCGGTCGAGACAGAGTATCTCTTCATGATGTCGAGCAGTCCGAATCCAGGGACGGTGAGCTATACAGGAGATAGTCTCTATCCACAGTTCTCTGAGGCTGCTATGGGAGTCCAGTATGCTGGACAGTGTGCTGCGTTTGCGAAGGTTGTATCTGACAAGCGATCCCTCCCGACAGATAAGTGGATTCGAGGACAGTCACTTCTGGATTTTTCTCTCTTGATGGAGAGTCGTCTGCCTTCAGAGCTTCAGTGACTCGTGATCGCTTGCTTCGATGGCAAATCGAGTTATGCACTTGCTGATGCATCTCGTAAGCATGTTGCTATTCTCATCGATATCATCCGTGATACTAAAGGAAATCCGAAGAGTATCGTCGTGGTGGATCAGAATTATTATAGTTATGCTCCATATACTCAGTACAAAGGCAAGATCGCTAAGCATACTATCCCTTGGGGGACAGCCACACAGAAGGGAGTCGGATATGCGAGGAGTTATCACATAGTGAATGTATAATTATCATGAAGACCCTCTCCCGATCTGACATCCCATGAGATTTCGTCTACTATCGTACAGGATCGAAGGTATTTTATGATTATTATGCCCACTATTCTCAGAAGATGACCGAGAAGATATGAGTATGATATGAGTTCTTTAAGGCAGGAAAGATATACTGAGAGTTCTATAGTGTCATATTCGAGAAGCTCGATATCGAGCCCACTCGTGCATTTCTTGGGAAGTTTGGGATTCGACATGGTGTCGTATTCTGGTGTCCGAGGAGGATACTCGAGAAGCCGAAATGATGGATACGACTTCCTGCATTTATGACCAGAAGACTTCTTCATAGTTCTCATAGTGCCTTTTCCATCCTTGATCGAAGTGATTACTGGAATAAATGGTCACCAAATGCTCGTGCTCACAGGAGAAAGATCCATGAGTTCATTGATTCAGGGAAGCTCGATATCATCGAGACGAAGGATGGTACACTCTTCCTCGATATCTATCAGAGGACACTCGTCCCTGATCCCAATAAAATTCAGCTCCTCGAGTGGCTTTCTCATACTTTCGCCCTCGGTATGGACCACTTACGGATATACATAGCCTCTATCGACTGAGTACCTCTTGCATGAGCGGTATTCATCGATGAAGGTGTGACAACTGAATACTTCACTTCTTTCTATCATCATGATTCGAAAGCCTATCATCTGGGTATCGCTCTGATGGATCGATGGTTTCATGATTCATATGAATTATGAATGAAGTATTGTGATCTTGATCATATGGAAGATGGCTGGCAGTCACGTTCGACTCGTGGATATACGAAGTTCAAGTCTTCTCTCGCGGATTATGATGTATTTTTTCATGATCTTTGGATAAAAATATTTTAGAGTGGCATTTTCTTCATTTTTTTTTAATATAGGTGTATATAAATATTTCTTATGGACTACTCTATCCTCACTCGTTCCTATGATCTCCGTGGCATTTACTGAGTCGATATCGATGATGATTTTTTCTATCGTTTTGGCTTTGCATTCGCAAAAGTGACGGGTGCGACTCGTATAGCACTCTGATATGATGCTCGCAATTCTTCTTATGCTCTTATGTCGGCATTTATCTCGTGAGTGAATCGCGCAGGTGCTACTATCATCAATATAGGGAGATGCTCATCTGATATGCTCTCATTTGCGACGTGTCACTATGCGGACATCGAAGCGTGAGTGATGATAACCGCGAGTCATAATCCCAAAGAGTATAATGGTATGAAGTCACTCTCTCATACCGGAGAGCCATATAATCTGAAAAAATATGGTCCAGCTATGGTAGAGATCATGCAGAACATGTGAGGGAATCCCGATGGAGCCAAGGGTGATACAGAGTATCGAGATGTCCTCGAGGATTGGGTCACACAGATTCTGAAGTTCACTTCTTCTAGTACGGATTTTTCGAAATATCGTGTCGTTGCTGATGGGGGAAGTGGTGTCGCATGAGTATTCATGTCAGCACTTGCAGAAAGAGCAGGATTCAAGCTTATGCCACTCTTTCTTGATCCAGATGGGAATTTCCCATTTCATCATCCCAATCCTATGCTCGAGAAAAATCGAGAGGATGCTAAACGTGCAGTTCTCAAACAGGGGGCTCAAGTCGCATTTATATTCGATGGTGATGCAGATCGAGTGATCCTTCTCGATGAAACAGGAGAACAAGTGAATTCTGCAGTCATTTCTACGATCATTGCTGAGAGTATCCTCTCGAAAGAACCAAAGGCTAAATTTATTGGAAATGCAGTAACTTCACATAACTTCCGTGATTTTGTTGCTCAAAATCATTCGACCTATATTCGAGAAAAAGTCGGACATGTCTATATTCGTGAGAATATGATGTCTGATCCACTTATTGCCTTTGCTGGAGAACATTCGGCACACTACTTCTTCCGTGAGAATTATTTTATGGATAGTGGTATCGTCGCAGCGATGGTATTTCTCGATCTTGTGGTTCGATCATGAAAAGAGGTGAGTGAATTTATAAAAAAATATAAAAAATATATCACTCTTGAGGAAACGAATTTTGAAGTATCTGATCCAAAATGAGCGATCACACAACTTGCAAATATCTATAAAAATGAGAAACATGATCTTTTTGATGGGATAACCGTAGAATATGAAGATGGAAGTTGGTGGAATTTTCGTCCGTCTTCGAATGAGCCACTTCTCCGATTCAATATGGAAGCAAAAACACAAGAGAGATTCGATTTACTCTACAGTGAGATTATAGGATATATTCATACTTTTTGAGAGGCAAGTAGTCATTAGTTCTAGAGCTTTTATAAGATAGTTATTGCTCAAGAAAGAGTATTTCCTCTTCCTTTTTTGGATGAATTATGATATAATATTTCCATGCAGAAAAAAGAGGATCTCATCCAAGAAAATGCTGAGCTTATAGCCCGAATTGCGCTTGCAGAAAAGTGGATGAGAAGAGAAGTGCAGAGTGCTATATCTTCAGTGCGTCGTGCTGAGATCAAAAAAGATACACGTAAGCATTTTGAGAATACTTTTGAGCAAGATGGAGTAGAAATGATCACTCAGAGGATTATAGATACCTTCGGTGATGCACTCAGTCGTGCACCCAAGTATACCCTAGAGCGACTGATCGATGCAGAAATATACTGGGAGACTCTTCAGCGATATCCTCATATGGATGCGCTTCCAGTAGTACTTGCATATCAAAAAATACTTGATGCTTGGATCGAGGAATCACTGGTATGACCATGGAGAATCGATGAGTCTCAAAAGTGAAAGTCTAAAAATATTTCTCCTGTTTCGATTTCCTCACTCGAAAAGGATATTGAAAATATATCTACCAAAAATTACACACTCTCGATTGGCCGATGGTATCAGATACTTATGATGATGAAAAATAGTGAGCCTTTCCCTCCCGTGATAGCCATGCTTGTCTGATTCTGGGAAACTCAATATTCTAAACTCCTATCATTGATCACTTCTGATATTTTTATTTCGAAGTTTTCTCTCCTCATGGATCGAGAGATTTTCTCGAAAAAGCGACACGAAAGAAAAGTCACCTATAGCGATGCAAAGGTGACACGTGAGATATTGATCGGATCAGGGGAATCTCCATGAATCCTTCAGCAGTTATTTCTTTAGTAAAAAACTTGATTATTTGCTTGATTCGGTATGCTTTCTCTATGATGATCCTCGGTATCGATCCATGACTCGCGACTGTCTGATTTGCTCTTCTTGAAAAAGAAGGGAAGAGTCTCCGTATCATCGAATATTGAGTGATAGAAACAAAGCCAGGAATGATATTTTCTGAGAGACTTGTTCAGATTAGTAACGACTTACGAGAACTTATTGATACATACCGCCCGACTATATGTGGAATTGAGCGACTTTTTTTTCTTCGAAATGTCACCAATGGTATCGATGTCGCCCAAGCTCGATGAGTGATCGTTCATACACTTGCGAGTGTAGGCATATCGATCATAGAGTTTACTCCATTGCAGGTAAAGCAGGGAATAGCAGGTAATGGCTTTGCCAAAAAACCACAAGTACAAAAATCGCTTCAGATGCTTCTGAAGCTACCCGAGATCCCAAAACCAGATGATGCAGCAGATGCTCTGGCAATAGCATATCTTACGAGTCTCAAGATCCAATCATTGTAGTCATAATCAGATATTTCCATATAAATTCGCTTGCCATTGGTTCTTGAATCTATACAATCCTAGTAACGATATTGTTATACATTCACTATGGGAATTCTTTCTTCACTTGCAGCGACATTCTGAGTTACAGAATTTGATGTAGCTATTATCGGATTTATCATTCTTGCATCGATGGTTCTCTATTATTTTATTTCTCTTCATAGGATATTTGAGGCGGCTTTCGGTGCTATTATCGGACTTGGGATTTATGTTCTTCTTTCTGTCCTGCTTATCGGGAATCCTCCACTCTGAACTGAGTGAGGACTTTTTCCTCTTGGATTTTCTGTATTTCTTGTGAGTATATCAGTATATCTCATATTTGCTCTTGCTATCTTATTTCCACTTCATGGTGGACTTGTTATCACTGAGCCGACACAGCCGACACTCTATACGATTCTTTATTTCTTCGTAAGTTTTTTTCTTCTTTTTGCTCTTGCTACAGTGGGAGTCTACATGATCGAACAGAGTTACGTCTTCCGTGTCGGAAATCTTCTCACTTGGATACGTGATACATGATGATACTCCGTACTGAAAAGTTCTTGGTTTTACGGATATACGATGAGTCATCAGTATCTTATACTTCCACTTGGAGTTGTGCTTATGCTTTATAAGCTTCTCCTTTCGAATCTCATAAATGCGGCTCTCCTTTCCATATGGTACAATCTTGCGAACGTATGATTCTACCGATCCAAAGATGAATCGAGCTATCGTGTCGAATTCCATGAGGTTGGTGGACATGGCGCTGGTCATGATGATCATGGTCATGATGACGGACATGGCGCTGGTCATGATGATCATGGGAAATGATGACACCACTAGTCTCGATATCTTAATCAAATTACTCTATGGCAGATATGCGTTTTGAGGAGAAAATCCTCTATAAATGTCGACAACATTGGATTATCCCCGCTATTCAATCAATAAAACTTCTTTTTATCATTATCATCCCGATGACGATAATACTTTGGTTTATTACCAATTATTCTCTCTGGATGACTTTAGTATGATTTATCATACTTTGTATACTTATACTTGGATATGAGCATTATCTTTGGCATCATTCATGGCTATTTATCTGAAATCAAAAAGTGACACTTTCTGTCAGAAATGGTATATTTTCTCAATATGCCATGAATATCAGATATCGAAATATACGAGATAGTGCTGTAAGTAAGAATAGTATGATCGGTTTTTTTCTAAAATATGGAACACTTTTTATTCGTTCGACGAATTCTGAGTGAGATTTCATAGCAAAATTTGTTCCAAAAGTAGGGAAAATATACGCACTTATCAATGCCCTTTCACGCTATAGTGATGATGAGCGAACTCATATTGACAGTATCGAAAAACTCCATGCCTATCATACAAAACAAGAGTTTACTCCTCCTTTAAAAAATACTTCTATGACGGTAGAGGATGCTATTGAGGTACTGAAAAATACCCCATGAGTTGTAGATGTGATCGAACTTTCTCTTGATTCTTGTGAATATATAAAACTTCATGAAGAACACAGAAACCATGGAGTTCTTGAATCAATACATCATAAAAATGTGATTTGTTTCTTGCATAATAGTGACTGGAGAAATTCTCCTGAAGAGATTATCTCTAAGGACCGTTTTTGACATACTATTTTTCCTAGCGTATCATTTCCAGAAATTACTGGAAAATGAGTTGTTTCAGGTTCTCCTTCAAAAGAACTTCATCAATATCTTCTTCAATTTTTTCCTTATGCTTCACCTGATGATGCTACTGTTATTGTAGGATGGGATTTGTAAAAAATTATATATGAGAATACTCATCTACTTTTTTTCATTTTTCTTGCTTACTGCTTGTACGGGGGAATATTGGGATCATATAAAGAGAGAGCATGCCGATATAGTATCTGCATCTGGATCTATTTGAAGTGTCTCGGGTGTATTATATTCTTTACCTGATAAGAAGGTTTTGGAAGATCTCATTAGGACTCTTGCGGGTGCAAAGTCACGTATATGGCTTGAAACGTATACTTGGACAGAAAAAGAAACCTTAGAGGCAATCATCCAAGCAAAAAAAAGATGAGTTGATGTTCGTGTCGTCCTTGAGGGGAATGTATATCGTACTCCATGGATCAATAATAGCTCAATAAAGCAACTTCAAGATGCAGGTATAGATTTTTCTTATGCTGATAATCATCGATATACCTTCACTCATATAAAAACTTGGGTTATCGATGATAGATGGTGTATAAGTACAGGAAATTGGTCATTTACGAGTTTTACAAAGAATCGCGAGTTTATCTATTGTAGTTTTGATGTATCTCTTTTGCATGATATTGAAGAAATTATCCAGTCAGACTTTAAGCATGAGCGTCCATATTTCCCAGATGGCCTTGATTCGCGCATTGGTCTTTCCCCTGAGAATATTCGTCCTTGGCTTATCTCACATATTCAGAAAGCTAAAAATGATATTATCGTATATAACCAAAGTATTACTGATCAAGAGATTCTTACACTTCTCAAAGAGAAAGCTGATAGATGAATCATCGTAAAACTTTGCCAAGCAGATCATGAGGATGAAGAGTCAAAAACTGGAGAACTTATTTTTCCCAAGAATATTGAGATAAAGACGAGCAAAAAGCCCTATCTTCATGCGAAAGTATTTCTTATAGATGGTGCGAAAGTGATTCTTTGAAGTGCTAATATGACACAAAATGCTCTTGAAAATAACAGGGAAATTCTCATAAATTTAGGAGAAAATAAAGAATTTTATGAAACTATTTTTTCTTTCTACGACAAAGACTGCTATTCGTCATCTGGAAAGTAAAAAAATGGGGGGCATTATTTGCAAAAATCATCTATTTCTGATATCATCTTCCAATGAATCGCATATTCTATAATACACTTATATTCATCTGTGCCCTATTTGTAGGGGGCGTAGTAGTAGTTTTTTCTATACGACCAGGTATTGCTGAGGTAAAACCACTAGTAGGATCAAATGAAAAAGTATGGAGTGAGGTTATTCTTACTAAAACAGAGTCAAATGTCTATAAAATAAAAGAAGATATAGTAGATATAACTACCGTAAAGGTCTCACAAAATACTCCAATGCTCGTTGATTTTGGTCGACTAAGTTCTTTTTTATACCTAGCACCACTTGGCTCCCATGAATGAGTACTTACACAAAGTGGCGCAACTGGTATTGTGATTGGAGATGCACCCGGAATAGTATCACTCTATGATCTTTTTCTCTCCTATACTGTTTATGATAACAAAAATAATTTTCGTATCGAGCAAATTACAAATGGAAGTTTTTATATTGGAAAAGAAGAAGATGGAAAAGTTGCAATCTATGCTATTGACTCAGCAATACGGCTAACCCTGATCAGTCAAGGTAAGGATATGACCAATCTTATGTTGTTTCCAGGTTCATATATACGATTTGATACATCACGAAATCGTTCTTTGAACAATGCTGATTTATTCCGGACAATTCTTTCTCTCAAAGATACTGATGGTGAGGTTTTTGAATTCGTAAATCCACGGGTGAATATCGGAGATGAACAAGATACTTTCTTTAATTATCGACTTCCAAATTCATCTATAAGACTCTTTCGTATTCTTTCGGCTCAGTTCAAACAGGATGTAGAGGCAAAAAATAATCTCCGACAAAAATATGCAGTTTATGGCTACAACGATACTATTGTAGAAAGTCAGTGGCTTTTTAATCCAAGCAAAAAAAATCATAACATGCTTGTCGAGCTTGGATCACTTCTTGCGAAAGCATTAAATGCGAATACGAATTCCGATGCAGTTATAGGAAAAATTGGAAAAATTTATGCTGAAGCTACAGCTCTACATATGCAAGATTCTACAGCAAAATCACTTGTTGAGCAATTTCTTCTCGACGGTCGATTTGCTCAGTATGGATGATCTGTAAATACTAAGTACAAAGAGACCTATGAAGGTATAGCAGCGATAATCGGTATCAAACGTACTGATGCTCGGTGAGAGCTTTTTCAGAATCTTGCAGATATTTATTCACGAAATCTTTTTAACCAAAAGAGTACCGATCAAGCGAGATCGATTGATACGTATGGTCCAACCGCGAATGAACTTGTAAAAACTCTCGATAGAAATGAGATTCCTCAAAAAGATTATTTTGACATTGCAATATATGCATTTAATATTCTGAAAAAAATGGAAGAGAAAAGTCAAGTTCTCCAACAAGGTACAATGGAAGAGGTATCGACTTATACCTATTTTACTACGTTCTTCCGGGCTTCAAATAAGTATATAGAATCAATAACAGATCTACAAAAAAAGGAAGATACTATTATGAGTTTTTCTCGACAATTCTATGATTCTATACTGACACTTTTAGTAAATTCTCTTTATAATTCTTATGTTGTAGCTGAAGATGGTGGTTTATTTCTCGACCCAAACTATAGAGAAGTATCGAAAGTAAAAATTCCTGATGATATTATAGAAAGCATCAAAAATTTAAATGCTACAGTAGAGATAATTGCACCATCGATACAAAAGGTGCTATCAAATTCCTGAGATAATGATACTGATGCAGATGCATATGTTCGTATTAATTCTAATATTGTAAGACTCAATGCTTTTGTCACTATGATTGATCCAGAAACATATAAAGATTATATAAAAACACCATATAAAATAAATTCAGAATCTGGTGAAATACAATTTCCTCTTATCGATGCTGATACCAATCTTGTAGTTCGTCTTGATTCAAAAACAGTAGAAAAAATAAAAAATATAAAAACTTTAGCTATAGATCCACGAATCCAAGAGCTTAAAAAAATATGGCCAGATTCAGATGCTTCCTCACTTTCTATAGAATGAAATAATATTCGTATAGAAAAAGCTCCTTATAAAATAGGTCGCTCAGGAAATGGTACCTCAAGCATATCAATGTCAGCGCTCTATAAAGATAAGACACTTACTGATAATGTTATACACTATGGTGATTATATCATTCGAGTAGTCACAGAAACCAATAAACCATTATCTCTATCAGAATACAAATGACTTCTCCTCGACCTTGAATCGTATCTTGATTTTATCGATACAGAGGTTACAGCTCAAAATCGTGAAGTTGGAGAAATGAGAATATTTCCGACGAAATACCGTATTAACATAGGAGATAGTATCTATCCAGTTTCTATAAAGAGTCGTTAATTCTTTATATTGTCTTTTTTCCAAGCTTGAATCTTTTTTTGATCCCCACTTAAAAGTATGGAAGGTACAGATTTCCCTTCGAAATTTTCTGGGCGAGAATACTGTGGATACTCTTTTTTTCCTTGGAGTGCATATGAGAATGATTCTTCTTTGAGAGACTCTAGAGAAAGAACTCATGGAAGCAGACGAACTACGCTATCGATCCATACCAGGGATGCAAGTTCTCCGCTCGAAACCACATATTCACCTATAGAAATTTCTTCGATCGGGAAGAGATCAAATATGCGTTGATCTATACCTTCGTAGTGACCACATATAATACAGTATTGAGTATCATCTTGAGCATATTCTCAAGCTTTTTTTTGAGTGAGTATATCCCCGCGTGGTGATACATAGAGAAGTTTCATATTTCCATATTTTGCTCTGAGTGCTCGAAGAGCAAGTGTGAGAGGTTCTACAGTAATGATAGTACCTGCTCATCCTCCATAAGGCCTATCATCCACTCGTCTTGTGTTGCGTACGGTCCAATCAGTGAGATTATGAATATCATAACGAAAGAGCCCCTTTTCTTGGGCTCTTTTCATTATACTGCTTTCGAGATATCATTTCATACTCTCTGGAAAAAGGGAGAGTATATGTACGTGCAGCATAGTATTATTTTATATCGAGGACTTCTACTTCAAAATAGAGAGTCTTTCCAGCAAGAGGATGAGAGTTTGGTATATCAACTTCTACCGTCTCGCCACTGATAGCAAGGATTTTTATATTTCCTGGAGATGGTTGTCCATTGGAAGCTGGGATAGGCGCTATAGCTCATACTACAAAAGGCTTACCAGAGAAAGGACTTTCCTCATTTTTTATAAGTACGGTAACCGTCTTATCTGTCAGTGCCTTAAGAGTGAAAGTGATTTTCTCTTTTTTTGCTACAGCACCAACTTCAAGCTTTTTTCCATAAAATGGGTTTTCTTTATTGTCTATGAGAAGTGTGACGTTCTCCCCATCGATTTTTGTTACTTTTGCCGTGACATTTGCTCCACCTGTAAGGGTCTGACCCTCTACAAGTGATTTTCCTTGTTCACCGAGGAGACTTTTTTGAACAGTCTGGACTGAGGTATCTTCGAATTGAGCTCTATCAGTGGTGATAGTGAACTCTGGAGAAACCTCACTTTCTCGTACAGTTCTTTTCATACTAGCTTCACCATAGCCATCTATTGGGAGTACTTCTATAGTCTTTTTTTCTCCTTTACTCATACTCGCTATACCACGCTCAAAACCTGGTATGACGCTATTCGTACCGAGAGTCACTTCAAATGGTGCATAAGTGGCACCACTTTTATAGAGATTATTTGCTTTTGCTACATCCTCTTTTGTAGTTTCGAGAATTTTTCCATCAGCGGCACCTTCTCTCAGTGTGTAATTGAGTGATACAGTAGGATTCTGCATTTTCGGAGTTTCTATGGTAGCAGCAGTACTCGTTACGGGAGTAGTAGGAGTTGCTGTCGGAGCTGGAGTTCCTGGTTGGCTACGATTGCATGATGCAAGAATAAGAAGAGAGAGGATAAGGATATACTTATACATAAGAGTTTTAAATAAAAAAATACCATTTTAGTATATAAAAAATCCTATTTTTTCAATCCCATAATTGCTAGCTCTATGTCAAATATACGTCATAATTCAGGATCTTTTCTTCATTTTCCGCTTCTATATGCGATAGTGAGTCAAAGTACTTTTTCATAAAAATGAAAGAGATCAGTATAGTTTATACGTGATTCATAGGATTTTTGTATCACAAATGCATGAGCTGAAATCATATTTCCTATCTGACTCTGATTTTTTCAGAGACTTTTATAATATTTTACGTAGACACTTGTACGAATAAGTCAGAGAAAACTTGCGAGAAATGCATGTATATTCATTCCTTCCAGGAGAGTATGGAAAATATTGAGAGCTCTTTTCACATCTGCACGGAGTATAGCATCAGAGAAATCATACATTTTTCCTCATGATTCGAGAATAAGTGAATCTTCAAAATCAGAAGAGAGAAGCGCTCGACTTTCTTTGAGGAGAGAAAGTTTTTCGAGGGATTGTCCGAGAGCATATACTATCATATTTCATCATTTCTCACTTTCATCTTCTGATTGCTTGTATTTCCTCATGACTGACTCTATCTCTAGGGTGGTAAGTATGCTATACCGACTCTGCCATGTTGCAACATTCCAGATAGTATCATATACTCGCACATCTGCATTTTTCTCGAGCCATGTTGCAAGTAGAGATTTCGGATTTGTTTCAACTCCAGAAAAAACAAGAAATGTATCATCACTAATATTTTCACATATTTCCAAGAGGAAGGTTTCTGCTTCAGAACTTTTTTTTTCTGCTTTTGATATTTCGCCAGTTCGAGAAGGTTCTTTTTTGAGACTCCCAGAAAATACAAAAAGTCTTTTTTCTACGAAAATTCATAGTGTTTGCATGCTTTGTACTACTCTACGCCAATCCTTGATCTCTTCTATTCTATAGGTATCTATATTATTACTATCTTGCCGAAGCTTAAATGCCTCAATAAGTCTTTGAGTTTCACTTTGTACTCCATAGATATCTTTTCCTCGGATGGAGATGATATTTTTTTTCTTTTCCATAGTTGGAGTATAAGAAAAAAATAAAAAGTATAAAGTGAAAAAATAAGAATCTTCATACAAAAAATCCTCTTAAAAAAGAGGATTTTCACGAGAGAATTCTTTTTGGGAATTATGCCTTGTGACTTTTTTTAAGAAGATCACGGATTTCTGCAAGGAGTTCATTGTCACTTGGACCAGAAACTGGTGCTTCTTCTTTCTTTTTTGGAAGAGCCTTGTTCATCATCTTCACGACGACGAATATACAAAATGCAATGATGATAAAATCAACTATTGACTGGATAAATGCTCCATATTTTACAGCAGCACCACCGACAGTATATTCGAGACCTTTAAAGTCTATACCACCAGTGAGGACTCATACGAGCGGCATGATGACATCACCGACGATAGATGAGACGATCTTACCAAAAGCAGTACCAATCACGACTCATACAGCGAGATCGATGACATTGCCTTTCATAGCAAACTCTTTGAACTCTTTTACTACACTCATAAGAAAAAATTAAAAATAAAGTAAGGCTATTGTATATGTGATTCCGCATTTTTCCACTTTACAGATCTCGGCATTTTCTCTATAGTATGCATAATATGAAATATGTATTTGTTTTGTCATTTCTTTTTTTCTTCTCTGGATGTACTTCGTCTTCTCCTGATCTTCGAGAAGAGAGGATGATCTCTATTTCAGATAGTCGTGGAAATCCTATCGGGAAAGGGGTATTAGTACAGAGTGATAAGATCATGACAGCAACACACATATATCATGACTGTCAGAAGACAAATTGTCGTTACTCTCTCTCCTCATGATCTCTTTCGATCCTCGAAGATATCCTGCCAGAAATACAGGGAGATAGGATATTGCTCTCGGTAGTATCATCACTTCCATCCCCGTATCTTCTCGAATATGAAGAAGCTATACCCATGTCACCCGTCTATGCACTTGTCTCACGATCGTGATTGTGGTCTCGTCTCGATGGAAAAATACTTGCAATCGATAAAAAGTATTTTGCATATGATAGTATACTTTCAGGTGCAGTATTTACATGAGGGATAGAGACGGATATCGTCCTCGAAAAAGGAGAGAGTGGAACACCGATATGGTCTCTGTCTGGATGACTTATCTGAGTCATGAGCGCTATCGATAGAGAAGGGAAGAGATCATGGATTGTACGATAAAAAATCCCGCAATTGCGGGATTTTACTTATGGTGCCTTGGGTGTAGTAGCTGGATTCGGAGCTACTAGAGGTGGGGCTTCAGTCGCTTTACTCGGATCTTTAAACTTTCATGCCATATCTTTTATTATTTTATCCGTTATTGTAGATGAGACTCATGCTGACTTT